>CAYWHO010000012.1:0-19464 GCA_964458195.1 uncultured Arenimonas sp. | reverse complement strand
GCGTAGAAGGTCCACCCGGCCGCCGGCGCGCCGCCTTCCATGAACAGCGTAGACAGCAGGATCCCGAACGCGCAGGGCAGGATCCAGAAGCTCCAGTTGTTCATGCGCGGCAGCGCCATGTCGGGCGCGCCGATCATCAGCGGGATCATCCAGTTGGCCAGGCCGACGAAGGCCGGCATCACCGCGCCGAACACCATCACCAGGCCATGCACCGTGGTCATCTGGTTGAAGAAGTGCGGATCGACGAACTGCAGGCCGGGCTGGAACAGCTCGGCGCGGATCACCATCGCCATCGCGCCGCCGACGAAGAACATGATCAGCGCGAACACCAGGTACAGCGTACCGATGTCCTTGTGGTTGGTGGAGTTGAACCAGCGCTGGAAGAAGCTCTGCTGGTGACCGTGGTCGTGGTCGTCGTGGGCGGCGCTTTGGTTGGCCATGTCGCTTGCCTCTATCCGTACTTGATTCGTTTAATGCGGCGAACGGGCGCGGGCCCGATCAGCCGGCCTGGCCGTCGTCGGCGGGGATCTGTTCGCCGTCGGCGGCGGGCGCTTGATCGGCGGCCGGGGCGGCCGGCGTTTCAGCCGCCGGCGCGGGCGCGGCCGGTTGCGGCTTCTGCGACGCCAGCCAGGCCTGGTATTCGGCCTTCGGCACGACCTTCACGACGATCGGCATGAAGCCGTGGTCCTTGCCGCACAGTTCGGCGCAGACGCCGCGATAGACACCCGGCGTCTTCACTTCGGTCCAGGCCTCGTTGATGACGCCCGGGATGGCGTCCTGCTTCCAGCCCAGGGCCGGCACCCACCAGGCGTGGATGACGTCGTCGGCGGTCAGCACGAAGCGGATGCGGGTGTCGGCCGGCAGCACCAGCGGCTTGTCCACGTCGCGCAGGTAGTGCTGCTTGGCGGCGATCTGCGCCTGGGTGGAGTTCTTGTCCTGGCGCAGGGCGTCGGATTCGCGGTCGAGGCGGCTGATGAAGTTCACGTCCTCGCCGACGTACTCGTAGCGCCACATCCACTGGTAGCCGGTGATCTTCACCGTCATTTCCGCCTGCTTGGCGTTGTGGTCGGCGTTGTACTGCGCCATCACCATCTTCGTCGCCGGGATGGCCGAAATCACCAGGATGGCGATGGGGATCGACGTCCAGATCAGCTCGAGCTTGGTGCTGTGGGTGAAGTCCTTGTCCGGCACCGCGCCCTTGGAATGGCGGAACTTGAACATCGCGTAGGCCATCGCGCCGAAGACGACGATGCCGATGACGACGCAGATCCACAGCATGATCATGTGCGCGTCGTAGGCGTGCTGCGCGGTTTCGGTCACGCCGGGCGTCATGTTCAGCTGCCAGCGCACCGGCTCGACCGAGGCCGAGACCGCCTGGGCCGCGAAGACGCTCAATGCGGCGGCGAGGCGCCAGATGCGAGGGGCTTTGGAAGCTGCATTCATCGGAACCTACCTCAAACAGTGATCTGTGTTCGACGACGGCCCGGTGGCCGCCGCCAGCAATGCTTTCAGACGTCGGGCCAGGTCGCGTCGTTCTTCGTCGGCGAGGAACGCGCCGACCTCGACTTCCTTTCCCCGCGACCCCAGGTGCACCCGGGCTTCGCCGTCCCCCTGCGCCACCCGCAGCCGCGTCCAGTAGGGATGCGCCCGGAACGCCGGTTCCTGCTGGCTCGAACGCCTGACCTCCAGGCCGTCCTTGCCGCAGGCAATCAACTCGTACCGCCCACCCAACCGCCAGCACCAGTACAGGGCACCGGCCACGATCACGCAGTCCAGCAGCGCGAAAGCCGGGGCGTACGCATTGCCCTGGCGGTGGCTGACCAGGGCCGTGACCCAGATCATCGCCGCCAGCAGGGCGAACAAACCCGCGAACTGGCTTCCCGTCAGGGCGCACCGAGGCCGCAGCAAGAGCCGCGACTCCGTGCCGGCCAAGCCCGACGGAAGCTGCTCTATCACGCGTACTCCCACGCAAGGCGGGCAGAAAACTGCCGAATTTTACGCCCCCGCGGCGGACGGGGGCAAGCCGAGGCGCACCGCCGGACGCCGACTGCGGCGATGGCCTTGAGGCTGGCCCGATGTGCGCCGGCGCACTAAAATCGCGAACTCGCGGAGCCGGAGTCCAGCCGCCCGCCCCACAGCCCCGGGAACGCCGTGACGCCCATCCTCAGCCCCGAGCTGCCGCACGCGGTTTCGCCGCTGCGTCAGCGCATCACCGCCGCCTACCTGCGCGACGAGACCGAGCACCTGGAAGAACTGCTGGGTGCGGCGCGCCTGCCCGCGGCCGAACAGGACGCCGCGCAGTCGCTGGCGGTCGACCTCGTGCGCAGGACGCGGGTGCGCGCCGCCGATCCGGCCATGGTCGAAGCCTTCATGCGCGAGTACGACCTGTCGTCGGAAGAGGGCGTGCTGCTGATGTGCGTGGCCGAAGCGCTGCTGCGCATTCCCGACCAGGCCACGGCCGACAAGCTGATCCGCGACAAGCTCGGCGACGCCGATTGGGATTCGCATCTCGGCCGCTCCAGTTCCGTGCTGGTCAATGCCTCGACCTGGGGATTGATGCTGACCGGTCGCATGGTGACCCTCGCCGGCGACATCCAGCGCGATGTCTTCGGCTCGTTCAAGCGCCTGATCGGCCGCATGGGCGAACCGGCCATCCGCCTCGCCGTGCGCCAGGCCATGCGCATCATGGGTCACCAGTTCGTGATGGGCCGGACGATCGACGAAGCGCTGGAGCGCTCGCGCAAGGGCGAGAACGCCGAGTATCGCTATTCCTTCGACATGCTCGGCGAAGCGGCCTTCACGGCGAAGGACGCCGCCCGTTATCTCGAGGCCTATCGCAAGGCCATCGCCGCCATCGGCGCCAGCGGCCCGGGCGGTACCTACCGGGGCACGGACGTGTTCGCCGCGCCCTCGATCTCGGTCAAGCTTTCGGCCCTGCATCCGCGTTACGAACTGGCCAAGCGCGCCCGCGTGCACGCCGAGCTGACGCCGCGCGTGCTCGAGCTGGCGCAGCTGGCCCGGGCGCAGGGCATCGGTTTCACCATCGACGCCGAAGAGTCCGAGCGCCTCGAACTCTCGCTCGACGTGATCGCCGGCGCGTTCTCTGACAAGTCGCTGGATCGTTGGGAAGGTTATGGCCTGGCAGTGCAGGCCTACCAGAAGCGCGCGCCCTTCGTGCTCGACTATCTGATCGATCTCGCGCGCGCGACCGGCAGGCGCATGCCGGTGCGCCTGGTGAAGGGCGCTTATTGGGATTCGGAGATCAAGAAGGCGCAGATGGACGGCCTTGGCGGCTATCCGGTGTTCACGCGCAAGCCCAATACCGACGTCAGCTATCTCGCCTGCGCGCGCAAGATGCTCGCTTCCACCGATGCGCTGTATCCGATGTTCGCCACCCACAACGCGCAGACGATCGCGGCGATCCACCGCATGGCGCAACTGGCGGGCATGCCGGGTTACGAGTACCAGCGCCTGCATGGCATGGGCGACCACTTGTACGCCGAGGTGATCGGCAAGGACCAGCTCGCCGTGCCCTGCCGCGTCTATGCGCCGGTCGGTTCGCACGAAGACCTGCTGCCCTACCTGGTGCGCCGCCTGCTCGAGAACGGCGCCAACTCCAGCTTCGTCAACCGCATCACCGACGAGAACCTGCCGCCGGCCGAACTCGTCGCCGATCCGGTCGCGACCGTTTCGGGCTTCGACAGCAAACCGCATCCGCGCATTCCGCAGCCGGCCGACATCTTCGGCCCCGAAAGGAAGAATTCCATGGGCGTCAATCTGGCCAACGATCAAGAACTGCAGGCGCTCGCCGACCGCATCAATGCGGCGATCAAGCCCTGGCGCGCGATGCCGCTCGTTCCCGGCGCGACCAACAGCGGGCCGGTGAGCGCGGTGACCAATCCGGCCGACCGGCGCGAGAAAGTCGGCGAATGGCAGGCCGGCGAAGTCGCGCAGGTCGAGCGTGCCCTGGTCAATGCGCAGGCCGCCTACGACGGCTGGGATCGCACGCCTGCCGCCGCGCGCGCGAAGATCCTGGAGCATGCCGCCGACCTGATGGAGCAGCGCATGCCCGAGCTGATGGCGCTGTGCGTGAAGGAAGCCGGCAAGTCCATGTCGGCCTCGGTCGCCGAAGTGCGCGAAGCGGTGGACTTCTGCCGTTATTACGCCCAGCAGGGCCGCAAGCTGTTCGGCCACGTGGAAAAACTCCCGGGCCCGACCGGCGAATCGAACGAACTGCAACTGCACGGCCGCGGCGTCTTCGTCTGCATCAGTCCGTGGAATTTCCCGCTGGCCATTTTCATGGGCCAGGTCACGGCGGCGCTGATGGCGGGCAACACCGTCATCGCCAAGCCGGCCGAACAGACCACGCTGATCGCGCACGTCGCGGTGAAACTGCTGCACGAAGCCGGCGTGCCGGAAGCGGTGCTGCAGTTCCTGCCGGGCGACGGCGCCACCGTCGGTGCGGGGCTGACGCGCGATCCGCGCGTGGCCGGCGTGGTATTCACCGGTTCGACCGAAACCGCCTGGGCGATCAATCGCAACCTGGCCGCGCGCAATGCGCCGCTGGCGACCCTGATCGCCGAAACCGGCGGTCAGAACGCGCTGATCGCCGATTCCTCGGCCCTGCCCGAACAACTGGTGAAGGACGCGATGGTCGCGGCCTTCGATTCCGCCGGGCAGCGCTGCTCGGCCGCGCGCATCCTGTTCGTGCAGAGCGACATCGCCGACAAGGTGATCCACATGCTGTCGGGCGCGATGGATGAGCTCGTCGTCGGCGATCCGGCCCTGCTGTCCACCGACGTGGGTCCGGTGATCGACGAGGACGCGCGCGGCATCCTGGTCGCGCATGCCGAGCGCATGGACAAGGAGGCCAAGCTGATCAAGCAAGTGGCCTTGCCGAGTTCCTGTGCGCACGGCAGTTTCTTCGCGCCGCGCGCCTACGAGTTGAAGTCGCTGTCGCAGCTGAGCCGCGAGGTGTTCGGCCCCGTGCTGCACGTGATCCGCTACGACGCCGCCGACCTCGACCAGGTGCTGGCCTCGATCAATGCGACCGGTTACGGCCTGACCCTCGGCATCCATTCGCGCATCGACGCGACGGTGCAGCACATCGCCCGTTCCGTGCACGTCGGCAACTGTTACGTGAACCGCAACCAGATCGGCGCGGTCGTCGGCGTGCAGCCCTTCGGCGGTGAAGGCCTCAGCGGCACCGGTCCGAAGGCCGGCGGCCCGCATTACCTGCTGAAGTTCGCCAGCGAGCGGACCTTGACGATCAACACGACGGCGGCGGGCGGCAACGCGTCCTTGCTGACGCTGGCCGACTGATCGAACGGTTTCGTTGCAACATCGGTAGGAGCGACGCGAGTCGCGACTTGCGCCCCGCGGGATTTCCTTCGGTCATCGCTCCTGCATGAGCGCCTTCCCGGTCAGTTCGAAATCTTCGACTGGGTGTTGACCTCGCTGACTTTCCAGGCGCCGCCTTCCAGCACGAGCTTGACCGTGCCGGTCATCGCGGCGCCGTCGGCTTCCTTGCCGGCGATCTGCAGTGTCGCCGTGGCGCCGTTCACGTTGCCGGAAACGATGCGAACCTCCTTCGGTTCCATCGCCTTCACCATCGCGAGCATCTGCGGGAATTCGGGCTTGCCCATGTCGGCGCGCATGCGCGCGGCGTTTTCCTTCTTCACCTGCGCGAGCATGCCGTTCACGTCGCCGGCCAGCGTCGCCTTGCGCAGGGCGAGGTAGACCTTGCCGGGTTCGCCGCCGCCAGGCGGCAAGGCTTGTCCGGCCGGCTTCGCGGCTGCCGCCGCCGGCGTACCGGGTTTTGCCGGCACTGCCGCGACCGCCCCCATCGGCAGGTCGAACTGCAGGTCGCAACTGAATTCGTCTTCCTTGATCTGGAAACGACCGCTCGCGCGTTTGCCGATGGGTGCGCTCAGTTTCAGGCTACCGACTTCGTTGCTGGACATCGAATGATTGCTGCCGGGCGGAACGTACAGATAGAACTGCTCCACGAGCTTCGCGCCTTCATCGAGGCGCAGGCGCAGTTCGGCGCTGTCCTTGTCGAAGGCGTGGCGGGTGACGGCGTCCTCGATCTTGTCCGCAGCCACCTTGTTCATCGCGGCATGGTCGAAGGCGACCGTGGCCAGCCAGATCGTGGCGAACTTCGGACCTTTCTCGTCGAACGTGTCGGGGGCCATGGCCGCGCGGCCATCGACGAAACGCAGGGGCTTGCCCTTGTAGTTGCACTGGCCGGAGACGCCGGCCTGGGCGCCGCTGAATGCCAGCAGCAGAAGGAGCGGAAGCAGGCGGGTCGAAGCGTTCATGGTGGCGTCCCCTTGGGCGAGTCGGTCGCCCGTATCTTCCTGAACGCGCCTGGACCCCGGCAGCGGTCAGTCCGGCAGGGCCGATGGTTCCCCCGCGGCCGGCATCGCGCTATGGTCCACTGCGGGGCGCAGCCGCGCCTCGTCGCTCAACTTCTAGGGGATAGGGGATATCACCATGGGTATGGCACTTTATTTGCTCGGTGCGCTGGTCGCTTTCGTCGGCGGCATCTGGATCGTCGTCAATGCGTTCAAGAAGAGCGTGCTTTGGGGCCTGGGGGCCTTGTTCGTCCCGTTCGTATCGCTGATTTTCGCGATCATGAACTGGGAGCAGAACAAGAAGCCGTTCCTCATCGCGATCGCCGGCGTGGTCGTCATGATCATCGGCGTCGTCATGCTGGGCGGCACGGCGGCAATGAGCGGCAGCGCCGGGATGCCCAGCTGAACGGCTGTAGTCGAGAACAGAAAAACGCCCGCTTGCGCGGGCGTTTTTTTCTCCCTGCGTCGGACCCTCAGGGGGCGATCAGGTCCGCCAGCCGGAAACGATGCGGGTCGCGGTACAGCAGGTTGTGCCAGGCGCGGCTGGGCTTGAACGGTTTCCAGCGATTCTCCGCCTGCGCCAGACGGTCGGCGATGACCCAGAGCACGGACGGATTGGCGCCCATGCCCAGATGCGTCGCGCTGACTTCGATGTTTTCGGCGATGCGGCTTTCGCGCGCCAGGCTCATGCGCCAGCTGACGATGCCGTCGGTCTTGCTCATGATCGATGTGGTCGGAACGCTGGCCTCGCCGCTGACCAGTTCCATCAGGCGCGGATCGTCGTGGCGGAAGCCGCTGACGATCTCGAAAACGCGCCAGACGTTGGTGCCTTTCGGATGGCCGGTCAAGGGAGAGCCCAGCGTGATCACCTGACGGATGCGTTCGGGCATGCGCAGGGCCAATGCATTGGCCATGGCGCCGCCGAGCGACCAGCCGACCAGGCTGACTTTCTGCTCGTGCTTTTTCTGCAGCGTACGGACGCGATCGACCAGGCCTTTGATCACATGGTCGCGCGGCCCGAAGTTCGGCCCCTGGCTCCAGGGATAGGCCGCATAACCGAGATGGTCGAGGAAATGCCGAAGCGGCCGCGTACTGGCGTCGCCGGCGGCCAGGCCGGGGAGCACCAGCACCGGATGCCCGTCGCCGCGCGGCGCCTGCTTGAGCAGGGGCCAGGTCAGGGCGAACGAGGCCCACTCGAAAATCGCGCGCCCTTCCATCGCCATGAGCAGGGCCGAGGGCGACTTGAGCGCTTCGTGGGTGGCAGGACGACGACGGCCGGTTGGCTTCATGCGCTGAGGGCTTGGGAAAGTTGTTGCGCGGACGCGACGATCGCGTTCGCAAGACGTTCGGGGCGGTCGAGCGCGTCCGGGCAGGCGGTCAGGCCGAATTCGAGCTGGCCGGCATAACTTTGTACGGTGATGTTCAGCGCCAGGCCGTGCGTGACGATGGAGACCGGATAGTAATGCCGCAGGCGCGCGCCGGCGAGATACAGGTCCATCGGCGGTCCCGGCACGTTGGAGATCGCCACGTTCGCCAGCGGCGGCAGCCGCTCGGCGATGCGGCCGCGGCGCCACAGGCGCGAAAGCCCGGTCGCCCACAACGGTGCAGCCAGACCGGGGAAATCGGTGGGGATCAGGCCCTTCATCGCGGCGACGCGCTGCTTGATCTGCGCGGTCGAGGCATGGATCGCGCGCAGCCGCTCCAGCGGGTCGGCGACGTCGGTGGCGAGCGAACACTGCACCATCGAAACCTGGTTGTTCACCTCCTGGTTGCCGCTCTCCCGCAGCGATACCGGCATCGCCGCGACCAGCGGCTTGCGCGGCAATTCGCCGGTCCGCGACAGCACCTCGCGCAAGGCACCGGCGCAAACGGCCAGCACGATGTCGTTGAGGCTGACGCCGGCCGCGCGGGCCAGGCGTTTGCTTTCCTCCAGCGGCAGCGTGACCGCAGCGAAGCTGCGCGCGGGGCCGATCTGCCGGTTCCAGGGAGTGCGCGGCGCGAGCAACAGGTTCTCGCGCAGGTTCCCCGCCAGGCGCGTCGCCTGCCGGATGCCGCCAGCGAGCTTCAGCGTCGCCGGCACGGCGCGCAGCAGTTTGGCGAATTGTCCGAGACTGGCGCGACCGGCGGTGCTGGCAAGATCGCGGCGGCGCACGCGTTCGTTCGCTGCGCCGCTTGCCTTTTTCGCCGTCCTGCGACGCACCGGCTTCGGTTCGATGTCGAGCAGGGCCTGCGCCAAGGCGATGCCGCCCTGACCGTCGAGCAGGGCGTGATGCACTTTGGCGTAGAGCGCCACGAGCCCGTCTTCGATTTTTTCGATCACGACGAACCTCCAGAGCGGTTCGTCGCGCGGCAGGGCTTCTGCATGCAGGCGACCGACCAGTCGCATCAGGCTTTGCCGGCCACCGCGTCCTGGCAAGCGGCGTCGGTGCAGGTGACGACGCAAGTCGAGCGATTCTGCTTCGCTCCAGATCGGATGGCCGATATCCAGCGGGGCCTCATGCAATACGCGCCGCAGGGCCGGCGCGCGCGGCAGACGTTCGGCGATATGCGCCAGCAAGGCATCGTGGAAATCGTAGCCGCGTTTCTTGGGCGGCTCGATCAACATCAGGCTGCCGACGTGCATCGGCGTTCCGGCCGCTTCCAGATAGAGGAAGCCGGCATCGAGGCCGCTCAAGGGGGTCAGGCGCTTCGCCATGTCTGTCGAAGATACGCCGATTCGCCGCAATCACGCCGTCGATGGCCGGTTCCGTGCGCGCGCGCACATCCGGCAGTGGCCGGATGGGAAGCAAAGGACAGAAAGGATCGAATCAGAGATCTTGCTGGTAACGCACGTAGGGCACTCGGCCCTCGTCCTTCTTGTTGCCGGACGAGGAGTCGGGCAGCGTGAAGGGGTTCTTGCCGCGGGTGACGATATTGTCGGCGCCGACGGTGACTTTCGCGCGCCAGGGCGTACGCCAGGTCATGCCGGCGCCTACCGAGCTGTAGCGATTGTTCTGCCCGGGAACCTCGATCATCTGGCCGCTGATTTCGCCGCCGAAGCTGCCGCTGCCGGCGGACAGGTTCAGACTGCCCTTGTTCCATTCCGGCGGCAGGCCGCCCGGCAGCTGACCGGCCGGAATCAGGCGCGCGCGCGCCACGGTGCCGCCGATGCTGACCCAGCCTTGCGAACCGAGCTTCACCTGGCCGACGAGGCTGGCGTTGCGCTGGTCGATGTTGGCGGTGTCGCTGCCGAGCAGGCTGTTGAGCAGGCGCTGGTCGATCGCCTGGTTGCCCAAGCTGCTGGTGTTGCCGCCGAAGGTGTCGCGGCGCGTACCCAGGCCCGCTTCCAGCAGCGAGTTGCCGCGGCGCATCTGCAGCAGGGCCTGCGAGCTGGTGCTGCTGCCCGGCAGATAGGCCGAAGATCCGTTGAAATCGGTCAGCATGCACTGGCCGGCGAGGGCGCCGACGCTGGTGACGGAACTGCCGCTGCACAGTACGCCGACGCCGGGATTGGCTTCGAACGACAGGCCGGCGCGAAGCTGCAGACCGTTGCCGAAATCCAGCCAGCGATTCGGCGTGGCGACAGGCCGGATGACACGCTGCGAAGGCAGGGCCGGCAGGGTGGACGGTTCGATCAACAGCAGGCCCGAGATCTGGCCGTTCTGGTTGTTGACCACCGGCAGCACGGTCGTGCCGTTGGCGGAATTGAGCGGCGTCTGGGCGTGCGCAGCCATCGCCGTGGCGGCGAACAGCAGGCAGGCGGTCAAGCGGCGCATCATTCTCGTGTTCTCGGCAATCCCGTGCGGGTGACGGATAGAACTCTGGCAAAGGATAAAGTTCCCAGGACCAGAATCGCCTTTTACAGGAATTTAACCAAAAATCAGCCGGAATTCCAGTGGGCTACTGCAGGCGTTCCGATCCGGGGGCGTTGGCTCCGGGGGCCTGGAACAGGGCTTCGATCTGTTCCCGGCTGAACACATAGCCCTGGCCACAGAAGTCGCAATGGACCTCGGCTCGCCCGGACTCGGCCGAGGCCAGGGATTCTTCGGCTCCCAGGCTGACCAGCACGTCCTCGACCCGGGCCCGCGAGCATGAGCAGGCAAAGCTGAGGCGGGCCTGCTGCAGGATCCGGACCTGCTCCTCATGGAAAAGTCGCCAGAGCAGGGTCTCCCCGGACAGGGCCAGCAGCTCGCGGGAGCCCAGGGTGTCGAACAGGGCACCATTGCGTCGCCAACCGTCCGCATCCCCGAGGCCTTCGGGCAATTGCTGCAGCATCAGGCCGGCCGCGCGCTCGCCGTCGGCCGCCAGGAGCAGGCGGGTCGGGAGCTGTTCCGATTGGCCGAAATAGTTTTCGAACGCCTGTGCCATCTGGTCGGCCGCCAAGTCCACCAGGCCCTGGTAGCGTTGCAACTCGCGACCGCCGGCCGGCTGGTTTTCGATCGTGATCGCCAACAGCGAACCGTCGCCGAACGCGCGCGGCGTCAGCGGTTCGGGCAGCGGTTCGGCATAGCGCGCGATGCCGCGAAGGGTGCCGGCCGACGTGCATTCGGCGAACAACGTGCGTAGCGCGCCGGTGCCGCGCAACTGCACGCTGAGCCGTCCCTCCACTTTCGCGTGACCGGTGAACAGCGCGGCTGCGGCGCAGGTCTCGCCCAGCCTCTCGGCGACCGAGGCCGGATAGGGGCTTCGCTCGAGGATGCTGCGCCAGGTTTCGTCCAGATGCACGAGCACGCCGCGCACGCCCGAGCGTTCGAGCATGAAACGGGTCAACGTGTCGCGGTCGGCGACGGCGGTCGGGGAATCGGACATCGGCAAAACCTGCAGGATGGGTCAGAATTGGCGCATCGCGCCTTCGCATGGACCCTATATGGTGATTTCCGCCCGTTTGCGCAAGCTGCTCTTGGCTCTGGTCGCATTGTTTTCGCCCGCGGCCTCCGCCGGCGATTTCGAGGACCTGGTCGCGGCCGAGCGCGCGTTCGCCGCCGATTCGCTCGTACGCGGTACGCGGGATGCCTTTCTCGCCGTGCTGGCGCCGGAGGGCGTGGTGTTCGCGCCGGGTCCCGCGTCTGGCAGGGCGGTATGGGAGGCGCGGACCACGACGACGGCCAAGCTCGAATGGGCGCCCGAATGGGCGGAGGTCTCGGCCGGCGGCGATTTCGGCTACACCAGCGGACCCTGGCGTTATACCCCGGAAGGCAGCGACAAACCGACCGTCTTCGGGCACTACCTGTCGGTCTGGCAAAAGCAGCCGGAGGGCGGCTGGAAGTTGCTCGTCGATCACGGCGTGAGTCACGCCGAACAGCCGCTGCCGGACAAGGTCGTGCGTCGGGGTTCGATCAGTGCCGGTGCCGCGCCGCTTTGGCCGGTGGGCATGGCCGAATTGCGCAAGGCCGATCTCGTCGCGCCCGGCTTCGTGAACGACAGCATGATCGCCTCGGACTTCCTGCGCTTGCGCAACGGCCGCTTGCCCGATTCACGTGGCGAGGGCGAGGCGATTCCTGCACCGGCGACGGGTCGCGTCGATTCGGCGGCGGTGATTTCGAACGCCGGCGACATGGCGGTGACCTGGGGCGGCGGCAAGGGCGAGCCGAGCTGGCTGCGCATCTGGCGCAGGCCGGTCGCAGGCGATCCGCCCGGGTTAGGATGGCGCCTCGCGGTGGACATGAGTCAGGCCGCTCCCACCACCGGCGATTGAATGACTGCTTCCCGTCCGCGCCGTCGGCGCCTGTTCCGATGGCTGTTCCTCTGGCTGCCACTTGCGTTCGTCATGTTCACCTCGTTGCAGGTGCTGATCCTGCGCTGGGTACCGCCGCTGGGCAGCGCCTTCATGGCCGATCGCCAGCTCGACGCCTGGATCGCCGGCGATTGGCGATTCCGGCCGGCGTACAGCTGGCGTTCGCAGTCGCGCATCGCGCGCTGCCTGCCGATTTCGCTCGTGGCTGCGGAAGACCAGAAATTCCCGCAGCACAGCGGCTTCGATTTCGAGGCGATCGACAAGGCGATGGCGCACAACAAACGCGGCGGCAAGGTGCGCGGCGCCAGCACGATCAGCCAGCAACTGGCCAAGAACCTGTTCCTGTGGAGCGGTCGCAGCTACCTGCGCAAGGGACTTGAGGCCTGGTACACCGTATTGATCGAACTGTTCTGGCCCAAGCAACGCATCCTAGAGGTGTACGCGAACATCGTGGAGTTCGGCGACGGCGTGTACGGCGCCGAAGCGGCCGCACGCCGGTTCTTCGGCAAGCCGGCCGCGTCGCTGTCGCCGGGCGAATGCGCGCGCTTGGCTGCCGTTCTTCCGAATCCGAAGAAGTACAGCGCGCAGAAGCCCGGACCCTACGTGCAGCGGCGCGCGCGCTGGATCGAACGGCAGGTCCGGCGACTCGGCGGGCCTGGCTATCTGACCGAAGTTTCGCGCTGAGGTCGCGCTTCGGCGGCCTTCGCTGCGAAGGCTTGCCGCAGCCGCTTTCCCCGCTACCATCGACGCATGAACGACCCGACGCTGACCATCGTCGTCCCGGCCTTCAACGAGCAGGAGTCCTTGCCGGCGCTGCACGCGCGCTTGGCGCCGGTGCTCGACGCGCTCGAACTGCGCACGCGCGTGCTCTACGTCGACGATGGCAGTCGCGACGACACCTGGGCCGTGCTGCAGCGCATCGCGCAGGGGGATTCGCGCGTATCGGCCCTGCGCCTGTCGCGCAATTTCGGCAAGGAACTCGCGTTGACCGCCGGGCTCGATCGCGTGGAGGAGGGCGCCGCGCTGGTGCTCGACGCCGACGGCCAGGATCCGCCCGAACTGATCCCGCGATTCGTGGCCCTGTGGCGCGAAGGCCACGATGTCGTTTACGGCCGGCGCATCGCCCGCGAGGGCGAGAGCTGGCTCAAGCGCGCGACCGCCGCGATGTTCTACCGGATCATCAATGGCCTGTCGCAGACGCCGGTGCCGGCCGACGCCGGCGATTTCCGCCTGGTGTCGCCGCGGGCGCTGCAGGCCCTGCGCGGACTGCGCGAGCGTCAGCGTTTCATGAAAGGCCTGTTCGCCTGGGTCGGGTTTCGCCAGGTCGAGGTTCCCTACCGGCGCGAGGCGCGTCTCGCCGGCCGCAGCAAGTACAGCTACTGGAAACTGTGGAACTTCGCCCTCGAAGGCATTACCGGTTTTTCGACCGTGCCGTTGCGCGTGGCGACCTATCTCGGGTTGATGACATCGGTGACGGCGTTCGCGTACGGCGCCTGGATCGTCGCGAAGACGTTGCTCTGGGGCGAAAGCGTCCAGGGCTGGCCGACGCTGATGGTGGTGATCCTGTTCCTCGGCGGCGTGCAGCTGATGGCCCTGGGCGTGATCGGCGAGTACCTGGGCCGCCTTTACCTCGAGGCCAAGCAGCGACCGCTGTACCTGGTCAGCGAGTTCCGACCGGCTGCCTGAACACAGGTTGGCCGCCCTGAACCGGGCCGCGCCGGCGCACCCGCATGGGTTTATGATGGAGCGGCAAAACTCCAGCCAGGAGGGCGTATGCGCAAGGTCAGCCATATTCTCGACAGCAAGGGTCGCCGGGTCGTCTCGGTGCCGCAGGAAGCGCCGGTGCTGGAAGTCATCCGCCTGATGGCCGAGCACCATATCGGCGCCGTGCTGGTGATGCGCGGGCCCGAACTCATCGGTATCGCCACCGAGCGCGACTACGCACGCAAGGTGATCCTGCAGGGGCGCTCGTCCGCCGACACGCCGGTCAGCACCATCATGTCCAGCCCGGTGGTCTGCGTCTCGCCCGAGGACAGCATCACCGCCTGCATGGAACTGGTGACCGAGCGTCGCATCCGTCACTTGCCGGTCAAGGAGGGCGACGCGGTCGTGGGCCTGATTTCCATCGGCGACCTGGTGCGCATGGTCATCGAGGAACAGCAGCAGGAGATCCAGCAGCTGCAGCAGTACATCGCCAGCTGAGCCGGTGCGGCGGTTGGCGCGGCGGGTCCCGGGCATGGGATGATGGCGCGGTTTGCCGCGCCTGCCGTCCCCGATGATCATCTCGCACCAGCATCGTTACATCTTCTTCGCCGTCCCCAAGACCGGAACCCATTCGATCCGCCACGCGCTGCGCGCAGGCATGGGCGAACAGGACCTGGAGCAGGTCGGCCTGTTCGTGAAGAAGCGCTTCCCTTTCCCCGAGTTCGCCAACATCCAGCACGGGCACATCAGTGCGCGCGAGATCCGGCCGGTGGTCGGCGAGGAAATGTTCGGCAGCTATCTGAAATTCGCGTTCGTGCGCAACCCGTTCGATCGCTTCGTCTCCTATTGCGCCTTCATGGCGCGCGACACCAACTACATGGAAGTCGCGCCGGTGCAGTTCATGAAACACGTGATCCGCGTGCTCAAGCCGGTCAACGAGATGCTGTACCGGCCGCAGCATACGTTCCTGACCGATGCCGACGGTCGCCTGGCCATGGACTATGTCGGGCGCAACGAGACGATGCAGGCCTCGTACGACGAGATCTGCCGCCGGCTGGGCATGCCGTCGACCGTGCTGGAAAAGGTCAACAGCTCGAAGCACCGGCCCTGGCAGGAGTATTACGATAAGGAGCTGGTCGGCTGGGTTTCCGAGCTGTACCAGAAGGATCTCGAGATGTTCGGTTACCGGTTCGAATGACATGTACGCCAATCCGCGCAAGACCAAGTCGGTCAAATTCCTCGGTCCCATCGAACTCGGCAGCCTGGTCGAGGATGTCCTGGCCATACCCCAGGAAGTCTGGGACCAGGAGAACGCCGACAAGCCGAACCGCTTCGAGGCGCTGGACAAGACCCAGCACATCGTTTTCCGCTTCGTGAACAAGCTCAACGACTGGCGCGAATCGCATGACCGGCCGATGTGGGCGGCGTGGAAGGACCGGCTGCTGCCGGTGCTCGAGCAGGCCACGCGGCCTTACGGCTACGCCAACGGCGCCTTCCCGCGCATCATGCTGGCGCGCATGGCGCCCGGCGGCATCATCCATCCGCATGTCGATGCGTCGCCTTCGGCGAAATGGCCGCACAAGATCCACGTGCCGCTGACGACGAACGAGCGCGTGCGTTTCTACATCCAGCCGCAGACCCACCACTTCAAGGTCGGCGAGGCGGTCGAGGTCAACAACCTCGACGTGCACGCGGTCGCCAACGAAGGCGCGACCGATCGCATCCATCTGATCTTCGAGTATTTCGACCGCGACCAGCCGAGTTGGCTGGACGCCCCGCCGGCGGCTTGAAGCGCCGCCGCGTCAGACGGCGCGCATCAGCACCTGCATGCTGACGGCGACGAAGTGGCAGATGCTGCCGGTGAGCACGAACATGTGCCAGATCGCGTGCGCATAGCGGCGTTCGCTCATGTAGAACACGGTGCCCAGGGTATAGGCCAGGCCGCCGGCCAGCAGCCAGAGCATCGTCGTCGTCGGCACCAGCTGCAGGAAGGGTTTGATCGCCGTGACTACCATCCAGCCCATGCCGAGGTAGATCAGGGTCGAGGCGCCCTTGAAGCGCCCGGTGAAGAACAGCTTGAAGACGATGCCCAGGGCCGCCAGCGTCCAGATCGCTGCGAACAGCCACCAGCCGCCATGTCCGCGCAGGCCGATCAGGGTGAAGGGCGTATAGGTCCCGGCGATCAGGATGAAGATCGCGCAATGATCCAGCACCTTCAGGCGCGATTTCGTACCCGGGTGCGGCGTCAGGTGATAGAGCGTCGAGGCGAGATAGAGCAGGGCCAGCGAGGCGACGAATACGATGGCGCCGGCCAGCTGCCAGCCGGTGCCGTGCTGAGAGGCGAGCGTGATCAGCACCGCGCCCGCGATCAGGCTGAGCAGGAACCCGAGGCCGTGGCTCAGGGCATTCCAGATCTCTTCGCGCCAGTCGTGCGTTTCTTCCATCGCTTCCGCTTCTCCGTCAACGCATCAGACTGCCCGGGCCTGGCCGAGCGCGCACTCTAAACGACGCTTTCGCCGGCAGAGGGCTTTACACGGCCCTCAAGTCGCGGCCGCGTCTCGTCGTTCCGGCTCCAGAACGGCGGACGGATGTGTCCGCAGCGCAGCGCGCACCAGCCGAACCAGGCCGCCAGCGACGTGCACAGCAGGACGGTCAGCACGGAAGCCTCGGCGCCGAAGGCGCCGCCGCTGAGCCATTCGGGTCCCGATACGCTCGCGTCCAGCCAGCCCGTGAGCTCGACCCCCGAGACCGGGATGTCGAGCAAGGGGCCTTGGGTGAAATTCCAGGCGGCGTGCAAACCGAAGCAGAACCACAAGGATCGCGTCCACGCGTAGGCGAGGCCGAGCAACAAGCCGGCCTCGATCGCGATCGCGGTCGAACTCCAGGGCGAAGCATTGGGATTGCCCAGATGCATGCCGCCGAAGAAGATCGCCGAAATCGCCAGGGCCGCCCAGGTACCCAGGCCGTCCTCGACGACGCGGTACAGCACGCCGCGCGTCACGATCTCCTCGGCGATGCCCGGCGCCAGTCCGAGCACGATCAGCGGAGCAATCAGGTTCACGTTTTCATGGATGCCGTTTATGCGGTAGGCCCCGAACAACGCCAGCGCGCCCGCCGTCGCCAGCATGATGCCCATGCCCACCAGCCATCCGACCAGGGCGGAGGGCAGTTTGCGCGGCGCCAGTTCACTTACTTTGCGGCCTTCCACGACCCGAACCAACAGCCAATAGGCGAGACACGCCGGCGCGATGGCGCGGATCGCATGCCGCCACAATTCGCCGCCGCCGTCGCGAATCAGCGCATCCATCTCGATGTCGGCAGGCGGAAACAGGCGGTGGGCGAGCATGCTGAAGCCGATGAAGGCCAGCGCGAACAGCACGATGCGGCTCAGCGGGTTGCGCAGGACGCGCAGCCATCGCGGCGGCGGCAGGGACGGAGATGCTGCGGTCATGGCGATTTCCTCTTTTCCTTTCTTTCTTCCGTATCGGTTTCGTCGGCATGGAAACTGTGCAGCAACCGGTGCACCAGCGGTGCGAACGTGACGCCGGCGATGGCCAGCACGGCCAATCCCGAGTACAGGGCGTAAACGCCGGCAAAGACCTTGCCGCCGTCGCTGCGCGGCGACCACAACGGCCCCATGCCCGACAGGATCATCGAGGCGTTGAGGAAGCTGTCGAGCCAGCCGAGGCCTTCCAGCCAGTGGTAGCCGAACATGCCGACCGCGAGCGAAACCAGCACCAGCAGCAGCCCGATCAGGGCGCTGCGCAGCATGCGCCGGACGAAGTCCGGCCAGCTCAGCAGGGCGTGATGGCGTTTTTCGAAGCGGAACAGCATGCGCTCAGAATTTCCCGGCATCGACGTCTTTCAGGAAGGCGATCAGTCCGCTCATGTAAGTCCGCTGATCGTCGTACAGCGCCAGATGGCTGCCTTCGGGGCAGTACAGGTAGCGGCCGCGCGGGAACTGCTTCGCCATCCATTCCATGTGGGACGGATCCATCGTGTCGTAACGCGCGCCGATCACCAGGGTGGGCACGTCGATGTTCTTCAGGTCCGCGCTGCGATCCCAGTTCAGCAGCTTGCCGCTGGCGCCCATTTCGCTGGGGCCCTGCATCGGCACGTAGATGTCCTTGTTGATGTGCGAAAACCCGCGCAGCACCGGGTCGGGCCACTGCTCCGGCGGCATGCGAAGAAAGTGTTTTGTATAGAAGTTGGGAATCAGCAGTTCTTCGTAGCGCGGATTGGCGTAGTCGCCCCTGGCTTCGATCGCCAGGACCTCTTTCAGAACGGCCGGATCCATCTGCGGCATCAGCACGGTCTTCGCGTACTCGTTGTAAGCCGGGATGCTCGACATCATGTTCGAGACGATCAGGCCCTTCAGGTGTTGCTGGTGCCTGAGCGCGTATTCGATGCCGAGCAGGCCGCCCCAGGATTGCCCGTAGAGGTAGAAGTTTTCCTTGTCGAGCTTCAATGCCTGCCGCACCTGCTCGACTTCGTCGACGAAGCGGTCGAGTTCCCACAGCGAAGGTTCCTTCGGCTGGTCGCTGTAGGCCGAACCCAACTGGTCGTAGTAGTAGTACTCGATACCTTCGCCCGGGAAATAACTGTCGAAAGCTTCGAACATTTCGTGCGTCGCCGCCGGGCCGCCATGCAACAGCAACACCTTGATGCGCGGGTTGTTGCCGACGCGTTTGGTCCAGACGCGGAACTTGCCTTTCGGCGTATCGATTTCGATCATGCGCACGCCACCGGATAACACGTCGTCGCGGCCGCTGTTGTCGAAGTAGGAAACCGGCGCCGGCAACGTCGCCGCCTTCGCGGCCTGGGATGGCTCCGGTCCGGGGGCGCTGAAGGTGCAGCCAGCCAGCAGGGCCGCGCTCGCGACGACGATCAAGGCGAACCCGCGCATGTCCATGCTCCGGTCGAATGACCGCCGGAGCATGGCAGAGGGTCGGCAGGCCGGCAACCGGCCGGGCGATTCAGTCGAGCGACTGCGCGTGCGCGTGTTCGCGGGTGGCGGCGAACGTCAGGTCCGGCCAGCGCTCTTCGGTCAGCTGCAGGTTCACGCGGGTCGGAGCCAGGTAAACGAGCTCGCCGGCCGCGTCGATCGAAAGATTGGTCGCCGCCTTTTCGCGGAACTCCTCCAGCTTCTTCGCATTGGCGCCACGCACCCAGCGCGCCGTCGCCACGGTAACCGGCTCGAAGATCGCGTCGACGCCGTATTCGTCCTTCAGGCGATAGGCGACGACGTCGAACTGCAGCATGCCGACCGCGCCGAGGATCAGGTCGTTCGACATCAGCGGGCGGAAGAACTGCGTGGCTCCCTCTTCGCTGAGTTGCGCCAGGCCCTTCTGCAGTTGCTTGAGCTTGAGCGGATCGCGCAGGCGCGCGCGGCGGAACAGTTCCGGCGCGAAGTTCGGGATGCCGGTGAAGCTGATCGCTTCGCCGGCGCTGAAACTGTCGCCGATCGAGATGGTGCCGTGGTTGTGCAGGCCGATCACGTCGCCCGGATACGCGGTCTCGACGATCTCGCGATCGCTGGCCATGAAAGTAAGCGCGTTGGCGAGTTTCTGCTCCTTGCCGCTGCGCACGTGGAAGGCCTTCATGCCCGCCTCGTACTTGCCGGAACACACGCGCAGGAAGGCGACGCGGTCGCGGTGCTGCGGGTCCATGTTGGCCTGGATCTTGAACACG
>CAYWHO010000011.1:15981-19494 GCA_964458195.1 uncultured Arenimonas sp. | reverse complement strand
GCGAGTGCAGCAGCGCGGTGCCGACGAGCCACGGCATGAACGACGCGTTCTCGACGGGGTCCCAGAACCACCAGCCGCCCCAGCCCAGCTCGTAGTACGCCCACCAGCTGCCGAGCGCGATGCCGATGGTCAGGAAGGACCAGGCCACGTTCGTCCAGGGGCGCGACCAGCGCACCCACTGCGAATCGACCTTGCCGGCGATCAATGCCGCCACGGCGAAAGCGAAGGCGACGGAGAAGCCGACATAGCCGGTGTACAGCAGGGGCGGGTGGATGATCAGGCCCGGATCCTGCAGCAGCGGGTTGAGGTCGCGGCCTTCCGCCGCGGCCGGCAGCACGCGTTCGAACGGATTGGAGGTGAAGATCAGGAACGCGAGGAACCCGACCGCGACCCAGCCCATTACCGCGAGCACACGCGCGACCACATCGACCGGCAATGAACGGGAGAAGCGCGCGACCGCGGCGATCCACAGCGCCAGGATCAGCACCCAGAGCAGCAGCGAGCCTTCGTGCGCACCCCAGACGGC
This sequence comes from uncultured Arenimonas sp., assembly GCA_964458195.1. GTDB lineage: Bacteria > Pseudomonadota > Gammaproteobacteria > Xanthomonadales > Xanthomonadaceae > Arenimonas. The sequence goes on along the minus strand of CAYWHO010000011.1, from coordinate 18,968 downwards.
GGAATAACGATAGATCACCGGCAGCAGCGAATTGGAATTCGTCGCGACATAGGCCAGCGAGAAGTCCTGCACGACGAATGCGTGCGTCAGGATCGCAAAGGCGATCGCGATGAACACCAGCACGGCATAGGCCAGCGGACGAGCCGTCGCCATCAGCGGGGCCGACGGGCGCTGCGCGCCCAGCATGGGCAGGATGCCGAGCAACAGCGAGAGCAGCAGGGCCAGCGCCAACGCGATCTGGCCGAGTTCGGGCAGCACTCAGTTCGCTCCGCAGCTCATGTGGTGCGTGGCATTGCCGCCCTGGCGCATCTTCGCCAGCATCTCCGGGCTCATGCCTTTCGCGACTTCCTCCGGCATGTAGGTCTCGTCGTGCTTGGCCAGGACTTCGGTCGCGACGAAACGCTCCTGTTGCATGCGGCCGGTCGCGATGATGCTGGTGCCTTCCTTGAACATGTCGGGCAGGATGCCGTCGTAGCGCACCGGCACCTGGCGCTGGCCGTCGGTGACGGCGAAATCGACCTGCAAGGTGCCGTTGGTGCGCTTGACGCTACCGAGGCAGACGACGCCGCCGAGGCGGAAGCGCGCATCGGCGGGAGCCTTGCCTTCGCGCACTTCCGAGGGTGTGTGCAGATACGTGAGGTTTTCCTGCAAGGCGAAGGCGATGAGGACGGCGGCAACGGCGGCGGCGAGCAGCAGCAGGCCGACCATCGCCAGGCGGCGTTTGCGGGTGGGATTCATGTCGATTTCCTTGCGGCTTCGCGGCGCAGCCGGGCGAGGATCGCGCGTCGCGTCGTGTCGAGTCGCAGGCGCGGCCCGAGGTAGTCCCAGCCCATGATCAGGGCGAAGGCGAGATAGGCGGCGGACAGGTAGGAGAAACTCATCGCGAAGCCTCCGCGTGCGCGCGTGCCCATTCGCTGCCGGATTCCAGTTCGAGGTTCAGCACGCGCGCGCGCTGCAGCAACGAGCCGACGAACCAGGCCTTTGTTCCGATCACGGTGAAGATCAGCGGCCAACGCATGCTCCAGTCCATTTTCGAATTCCCGAGCAGGCTGATGGTCGTGCCCTGGTGCAGCGTGTTCCACCAGTTCACGGCGAAATGCACGATGGGCACGTTGACGACGCCGACCAGCGCGAGGAAACAGGCGGCGCGCGCCGCCGCGCGACGGTCTTCTATCGCCGCGTACAGGCCCATCACGCCGACATAGAGGAACAGCAGGACCAGTTCCGAGGTCAGGCGGGGATCCCAGGTCCAATAGGTGCCCCAGGTGGGCTTGCCCCAGATGGCGCCGGTCAGCAGGGTGATCGCGGTGAACGCCGCACCGACCGGCGCGCAGGCCATCGCCAGGATCTCGCAGGCCTTGATGCGCCAGACGAGGGCGATGACGGCTTGCACGGCCATGGCGACGAAGATGAAGAGGCTCATCCAGGCGCTGGGCACGTGGATGTAGAAGATGCGGAAATTTTCGCCCTGCTGGTAATCGGCCGGCACGGCGAACAATCCGCCGTAGATCCCGACGGCCAGGGTCGCGAAAGCGATCGCGAAGGCCCAGGGCGTCCAACGCGCGGCGAAACGGTCGAAGTTGGGCGGCGAGCCGGTTTGGTGGAACCAGAGCAGGAAACGATTCACGGCGACGTCGTCAGGTCAGGGCGATACGCAGGGCGGTGGCGGCGGCCAACGGCGCCAGCACGAGGGCCAGCACCAGGCCGGCAGCAAGCAGGTAGATCGCACCGAGCCAGGGCAGCCCCTGGGCGGCGGCCATCACGGCGCCTGCGCCGAACACCAGCACCGGCACATACAGAGGCAGGGCCAATACCGCGAGAAGGATACCAGAGCGCCGGATGCCGACCGTCAACGCGGCCACCACGGCACCGATCAGGCTCAGCAAGGGCGTGCCCAACGCCAGCGCCAGCATCAACGGCTCGAGCAACACGGCAGGCAGCGCCAGCAGTTGCGCAAAGGCGGGCGTCAGCAATAGCAGGGGCAGCGCAGTGACCGCCCAGTGCACGCCCACGCGCACGGCGATCAGCCAGGCCAGCGGCGCGCGTCCCAGCAGCAACTGTTCCAGGCTGCCATCGTCCATGTCGCTGCGGAACAGCGAATCGAGCGTCAGCAAGCCGGCCAGCAGCACGGCCACCCAGAGCACGCCGGGCGCGATCGGCGCGAGTTTCGCCGGTTCGGCGCCCAGGGCCAGCGGAAACATCGCGATCACCATCAACGCGAACAGGATCGGCTGCAAGGCATCACCGCGGCGGCGCCACAACAGACGAAGATCGCGTTGCGCCTGCGCCCTGGCCAGCGACAACAACGAGGGCGCGCTCATGGACGCAGCTCCAGCGTGCGGATCGGCACCGGCGGGGCGGCATAGGCGCCATGCGTGGTCAGCAACACGCCGCCGCCGTTTTCGACGTGCGCGGCGATCAGCTCGTTCACCAGCGCGATGCCGCCGAGATCGAGATTGGCGTAGGGCTCGTCGAGCAACCACAGGCGCGCGGGGGAAAGCAGCAGGCGCGCCAAGGCCAGTCGCTTGTTCTGTCCGGCGGACAGGCGGCGGGCAAGACTGTCCTCGTAGCCGGCGAGGCCGACGCGGGACAGCACGGCGTCCAGCGGACGATCCGAGCCGAGCAAGCTCGCCGAGAACTGCAGATTCTCCAGTGCGCTCAGATCGGCCTTGTGGCCCGGCAGATGGCCGAGGAAGGCGCTGCCGCGCAGCAGGTGGCCCTGATCCACCGCCATGCCCTCGGCCCGAACTTCGCCGGCCGTCGCCGCCAGCAGCCCGGCCAGTACGCGCAGCAGGGTGGTCTTGCCGGCGCCGTTGCCACCCAGGACCTGTAGCGCCATGCCCGGCAGGAGATGGAAATCCAGCGGCCCGAAAATGCGCTCGTTGTTGCGCGCGAATTCGAGTCCGCGACATTCGAGCAAAGGCGGGGCAGGGGTGGGTACGGTCATGAAGCCGGCATTTTACCGGGCCGGCAGGGTTTCCCCCAGC
>CAYWHO010000011.1:10170-15881 GCA_964458195.1 uncultured Arenimonas sp. | reverse complement strand
TATTCGCCGGTCGCCTGGCCGAGCAGGTAGTTGCTGTTGCCGATCCATCCGAGCCGGGAATCTTGTCGTACGGCCCGGAAACGCCGGTCGCGCGCCGCGTGCGCCTGGCAGATATCGAACGTGCCGTCGTCGCATTGATCCACCGAGACCACGACTTCGAGGTCGCGCCCGGCCTGCGCCGACAACGAATCGAGCACCGGTTGGATGAAGTCGGCAGCGTTGTAGGCAGGCATCAAGGCGCTGATGCGCGGGGTTTCGGTCATGATCCGTCTGCTTGTCCAGGCTCGCGCAGTGTCACCAGCCCGCGCTTCGCCAACAAGAGGGGCGGCAGCGGGCCCGTCCGTCCGCGTCGGCGCGCCGGGTGTGGGCGGCGAGGGCATTGCGCGATGCAGGCGCAGGATTGCAGCCCGCACGGCTTCCATTCCGCCGGCGGCGGTGACAAGCTGAACACGCGCTGGCGCCTGTCCGAATCCGGCCGTTTTTGTCGTAGATCGAACCTATACTCGAACCGTACGCCGTCTCGGCGGCGAACGACCACCCAGGAGAATCGATATGGCAAGGCAATCCAAGAGCGACCAGGAAGAGCTGATGTCCGACCTGCAGGACGTGCTCGCCGACACCGAAGCGATGCTGAAGGACGTGGCGCACGAAGGCGGCGAAATGGCCAGCGCATTGCGCGAACGCATCGCCAACAACCTGCGCACGGTCAAGGCCAAGCTGGTCGAGACCGAACGACTGGTCGCCGACAAGGCCAAGGTCGCGGCCAAGGCCACCGACCAGTACGTGCACGACAATCCCTGGCAGTCGATCGGCATCGCCGCCGGCGTCGGTTTTCTGGTCGGCCTGCTCGTTTCGCGGCGCTGATCCTGTCTGCCGCTGCGATCACGGCCTGAGCCGGTCATGAGCGACGCCGAACAGAAGACGCCGGCGCCCGGACCCCTGCAGCGGCTGATCGCCAGCCTGCTGGGTTTGCTGCAGTCGCACCTGGGCGTGTTCGGCATCGAGCTAGAGGAAGCGCGCGATCGCTTGGCGCGCACGCTGCTGCTGCTGATCGTCGGCGCCGGTTCGATCCTGCTGTTCCTGCTGACGCTGGCCCTGGCCCTGGTCCTGATGGTCGATCCCGCGCATCGGCTGTACGCGGTGATCGGCCTGCTGGCGTTTTTCGTCCTGCTTGCCGTCGTTTGCCTGGGGCTCGCCTGGCGCTGGATGAAGAACGGCCCCGAACCTTTCGCGATGACGCTCGACGAGTTGCGCAAGGACCGGGAGCGCCTGCTGCCATGAGCCGGCCGTCGCCTTCGCCGCGGGAACTGCGCAAGCGCCTGTTGCTGCTCGAAGCGGAGGCTTGTCGGCTGGAAGTCCGGGCGAGCCTGGCGGAACTGCGCAATCCGATGACGCATCTGCAGCGCGCGCCGGCCCTGCTGGGCCTGCTCGGCGGTGCGACGGGCGGCTTGGGCGCGGCCGCGGCCCTGTTGTCGGCGTCGCGGCTTGCCTGGATCGTAAAAGCCATTCCGCTGGCGTTGGCCGGCTGGCGCATCGCCCGCCGCCTGCGCCAGCTGCTGGCGGCGCGCAGCAAGCGCCACTAGCCGCGGCCGCGCCTGCGGCCTTCATCTTGCTTGCGGCATAATCGCCGGGATTCGACCTCCGGCGACCCGTAAAGCGCATGCAGATTTCCACCAAGCTGCCGAAAGTCGGCACGACCATCTTCACCGTGATGTCCCAGCTCGCGCTGGAGCACAAGGCCGTCAATCTCGGACAGGGGTTTCCCGATTTCGCCGTGCCGGAGCGACTGGTCGAAGCGCTCGATCGTGCGATGCGCGACGGCAAGAACCAATATGCGCCGATGACCGGCGTTCCGGCCCTGCGCCAGGCCATCGCCGGGAAGACGCAGCGTTGCTACGGACGTACGGTGGACGCCGATGCCGAGATCACCGTGACCAGCGGCGCCAGCGAGGCGATTTTCGACGCTGTGCTCGCGGTCGTGCGCCCGGGCGAGGAAGTCATCGTGCTCGACCCGTGCTACGACTGCTACGAACCGGCGATCGACCTCGCCGGCGGACGCGCCGTGCACGTCCCGCTCGATGCGGACGATTTCTCCGTGGACTGGCAGCGGGTCCGGGATGCGATCACGCCGCGCACGCGCATGCTGATGATCAATACGCCGCACAACCCCTCCGGCGCGATGTTGACCGAAGCGGACATGCGCACGCTGGCCGACATCCTGCGCGATACCCAGGTGCTGCTGTTGTCCGACGAGGTGTACGAACACATCGTTTTCGACGGGCGCCGCCACGAGAGCGTGCTGCGCTATCCGGAACTGGCCGAACGCAGCTTCGTCGTTTCCTCGTTCGGCAAGACCTATCATTGCACCGGCTGGAAGATCGGCTACTGCATCGCACCGCCGGCGTTGTCGGCCGAATTCCGCAAGGTGCACCAGTACAACACCTTCTGCAGCTTCGCGCCGGCGCAGTGGGCTTTCGCCGAAATGATCGAACAGGCGCCGGAGCATTACGAAACCCTCGGCGATTTCTACCAGGCCAAGCGCGATCGTTTCCGCGAACAGCTTTCCGGTACGCGATTGAAACCGCTGGCGGTGCCCGGCGGGTATTTCCAGCTGGTCGATTATTCCGCGATCAGCGACCTGGACGATGCGGCGTTCTGCCGCTGGCTGACCATCGAAAAGGGCGTGACCGCCATTCCCTTGTCGCCGTTCTACGAGACTGCGCCCGCCGGGCAACGCCTGGCACGACTGTGCTTCGCCAAGAACGAGGGCACGCTCGACGCGGCCATCGAAAGGCTGCAAGGCGTATGAGCGAGACAGCATTGCCCGCGTCGGATCTGCGTGTCGCCCTGGTCCAGGGCGATACCGTCTGGCACGACCCCGAAGCCAATCGCCGCATGTATAGCGAGCTGATGGCGCCCTTGGCGGGCGAGACGGACCTCGTCGTGCTGCCGGAAACCTTCACTTCCGGATTCAGCAACGATGCGATCGAACGCGCCGAAGGCATGGACGGGCCGACGGTGGCCTGGCTGCGCGAGCAGGCGCAACGCCTGGGGGCGGCCGTCACCGGCAGCGTGCAGATCCGCGACGACGGCGGTGAAGCGGGCAAGGTATTCAACCGCCTGCTCTGGGCGACGCCGGACGGCGATTTCGCGTATTACGACAAACGCCATCTCTTCCGCATGGCGCGCGAGCATGAGCGCTATGCGGCCGGGCGCGATCGCCTGACGGTGGCGTGGAAAGGTTGGCGCATCTGCCCGCTGGTTTGTTACGACCTGCGCTTCCCGGTGTTCATCCGCAACCGGTTCGACGTCGAAGCGGCGGACCGTTTCGATTACGACCTGCTCGTGTTCGTCGCGAACTGGCCGGCGGCCCGGCGTCATGCCTGGCGCACCCTGTTGCGGGCACGGGCGATCGAGAACCTCGCCTGCGTCGCGGCGGTGAATCGCGCGGGGCGCGACGGCAACGGACTGGACTATGCCGGCGACAGCGTCGCGCTCGACCCGCTGGGCGAAGTACTGGTCGAATGCGATGCCCGGCCGCAGGTGGCCCGAAGCGTCTTCTCGGCCGAAGGCCTGCGCAGCCATCGCGAGCGATTTCCGGCCCAACTCGATGCCGATCGCTTCGAGCTCCTGGGCTGAACGCGACAGCAGCCGGATCGTCGGCAAGCGAGTATGCTGGACAAGCCGTTCGCGGCCGGGGTGACCGGGGAAACGTCCCATTTGCGTCTTGGATGTCTGACGGCCCCAGGCAGCGGCGATCCCGGATCGCTGCGCCGCCCGCCCGTGAATTCGCCAGTCCCAGCTATCGCAGGAGTCCATCCATGAATCAACGCATCAAGTACGGCAGCGCGCTTTTCCTCGCCCTGGCCGTAGCCAGCCCCGTCGCGCTGGCCCAGGACGGCGGCAAGCCGGTCGTCGCCGTCGCCGAATTCAAGAACGAAACCAGCGCCGGCTGGTGGGGCGCCAGTGTCGGCAGCGATCTGGCCGGCATGCTCAGCAACGAGATGTCGAACACCGGCTCGTTCCGCATGGTCGAGCGCAGCAAGATCCAGAACGTGCTCGAAGAGCAGAACCTGATGGCTTCCGGCCGCGCCAAGGCCAGCAATGCCGCGCAGATGGGCAAGCTCGCCGGCGCGCAGTACCTGGTGATGGGCACCGTCACTTCGTACGAAGAAAACACCAAGAGCACGGGCGGCGGCCTGAGCTTCGGCGGCATCTCGGTCGGCGGCAAGTCGGAATCGGCCTACATCGCCATCGACATCCGCGTCGTCGACACGACGACCGGCGAGATTTCTTATTCGCGCACCATCGAAGGCACCTCGAAGGGCAGCGGCATGTCGGTCGGCGTCTATCGTGGCGGTTGGGGCGGTAGCCTCGCCAGCCAGCAGAATACGCCTGCCGGCAAGGCGATCCGTGCGGCGGTCGTGATGGTCAGCGACTACCTGGATTGCGTGATGGTTCGCCAGGACGGCTGCGAGGCGAAGTTCAACGCGCAGGAACAGCGTCGCCGCGAAAAGACCAGCGGTGCGCTCAAGCTCGACTGAGTCGTTACCGTTGCGAAGAAGAAGGCCGGCGAAAGCCGGCCTTTTCCTTGTTCGCGGCCCTAGCGACCCAGGGCGACGACCGGCATGGTTTCGCGGATGCCGGCGATGTCGCCGGAAACCTGTCCGTTGCCCAGGTTCAGGATGCCGGACGCGCTGAGCAGATCGCCTCCGTTGTCGGCGCTGTTGTTCGCCATCGTCAACCCGTCCACGCGCAACTCGCCGTAGTTCAATACGCCGCCGGCCACCGCCAGGCTGGGATACTTGCCCAGCGTGTAGTTGTCGTGGATGGCGCTGCGGTCGAGTTCGATGCTCCCGTAGTTCAGCACGGTGCCGGCATCGCGTCGCACCGGGCTCAGGCTGTTGAAGGCGATCTGGCTGTCCGCGGCGTGCAAGTTTCCGTGGTTCAGCACGATGGCGTTCGCACGCAGCGCGCTGCTGTCCACGATTTTTACGCGGTCGAGCGCGAGTTCGCCGTAGTTGCGCACGGCGCCATCGCCGCCCTCGGCCAGGCTCAGGCGCTGCAGCTCGAGTTCCCCGTTTTTTTCCACCTGCAACAGGGCGACCGGCTGGTCGGTATAGGCGCGGATTTCGGCGCCGTTGCCCTCGATCTCGACGTGCCCGCGAATGCTGGGCAGCAACAACCCGGCTTCGGCCGGCGAATCGATCACGTACATGCCGCGTTTGGCCAGCCGAATCGTGGTTTTTCCCGTGTCGGCGTTTGCCGCCTGGATGGCGGCGGCGAGCGCCTTGCCGTCGTGGTCGGCGACTTCGATCGTGCGCGAACAGGCGGCGAGGCCGAGCAGGCCCGATGCCAGCAGAAGCTTGTGATGCATGTTCATGGGTTTTTCCCCGGTGGCCCGGGGTCAAACTTCCCATCGCCTTGTAGAGCATGAACTCCATGCATCGTGGTAATGCTGGCGTGCTCCCGGAGCCGTTCGCGAAAAAAACCCGCCGTAAGGCGGGTTTCGTTTTCTGGCGGACTCAGTCGTCCGAAGGCAGTCCGTCCGGCCGCTTGCGATACGGCCCCGGGGCGCCGCCGGGTTTGCGCGGCCCGCGGTTGTGCGGCGGCCGGTCGCCCTGCGGGCGCGGCCCGCGATTCTGGTAGGGGGCATCGCCCTGCGGGCGAGGTCCACGATTCGAATGCGGCCTGTCGCCCTGCGGACGCGG
>CAYWHO010000011.1:0-10070 GCA_964458195.1 uncultured Arenimonas sp. | reverse complement strand
CCACGATTCTGGTAGGGGCCGTCGCCCTGCGGGCGCGGGCCCCGGGGGCCCTGCGGCTTCGGGCCGCGCGCACCGCGCGGCGGCGCGACCTTGGAACCGGTTTCCACGCCTTCGGGGACATACCAGCTGCGGAACTCGGCGGTGTTTCCGCCACCGCCATGCGCCGGCTTCGGACCGCGCGGCTTGCCCTTGAATCCGCCGGGCGCCTGACCGCGAGGACCGCGTTCGTTGCGATCGCCGAAAGGATGTTCTCCCTGGCCCGGCGGCCGCGGACCGCGCGGTTCGCCGAAAGGCTTGCGCGCGCGCGGCGCGTCGTCGATGCGATTGCCGAAGTTGTCGTCGCGCGGACCGCCGCCGAAGGGCTTCTTGCCCTTGAAGGCGGGTTTGCCGCCACGAGGCGGTGCCTCCGCGCCCATCGGGCCGGCGAAGGGTTTCCCGCCTTTGCCCTTGTAGCCGCCGCCGGGTTTTCCACGGCCGCGACCGCGCGGCTTGTCTTCGCGCACGTGATCGAAACGGCGCAGTTCGCGCGCTTCGTCGTTGACATGGCCGTTGACGTACGAGGCCTGGTGGCGATCCTTGCCGACGCGGATTTCCATCGGGCGCGACTTGCGCTGGCCGATCACCGGTTGCAAGGTCAGCACCGGCGGATGATTCTCCAGACCGAAGCGCTGGCGCAGGGCTTCGACCTGCTCGGCGTCCATTTCCACGCAATGGCCGCGCTTGAGCAGGCGGGGCAGGGTGACGTCGCCGTAACGCACGCGCTTCAAGCGGCTGACCTGGTAGCCCTGCGATTCCCACAAACGACGGACTTCGCGATTGCGGCCTTCCGACAGCACGACCTGGAACCAGGCGTGCGAATCGCTGGAACCGATGCGTTCGATCTTGTCGAACTTCGCCGGACCGTCGTCCAGCGCGACGCCGCGCGCGAGCCGGTCGACGACGTTGTCCGGTACTTCGCCATGGATGCGGCAGACATACTCGCGCTCGATCTCGCTGGACGGATGCATCAGCGCATTGGCCAGTTCGCCGTCGGTGGTCAACAGCAGCAGGCCGGTGGTGTTGATGTCCAGGCGACCGACGGCGATCCAGCGCGCGCCCTTCAGGCGCGGCAGCGATTCGAAGATGGTCGGGCGGCCCTCGGGGTCTTCGCGCGTGGTGACTTCGCCTTCGGGCTTGTTGTAGATCAGCACGCTCGCCGGTTCGGTCAGCGTGCTGGCGACGAAGGTCTTGCCGTCGATCTCGATGCGATCGCCGCCCGACACCGACTGGCCGGTGCGTGCGATCTCGCCGTTGACCTTGACCAGGCCGTTGGCGATGCGCTCTTCAAGCGCGCGGCGCGAACCGAGGCCGGCCTGGGCGAGCACCTTGTGCAAACGCTCCTCGATCTTGCCGGCGGTATCTTCGCCCTTGCTCTTCAGCGATAGGGTCTTCTTGGTCTTGCTGTCACTCATCTTTCAGCTCCGGCTCGGCGCGTTCGCCGGCCTCTTCGTCGGGAATGGGGTCAGAGTCAGTTTCCTGACCCGCGTCGTTGATATTTGAAATGGCGTCCGGGGAAACTGGCTCCGACCCCGTTTCCAGCTCGGCTTCGAATTCGTCGGCGATCTCGTCGGCCATCGCCGCATTGGCCACCACGGCCGGCGCGATGTCGAAGGGCAGTTGCGGCTCGAGCTCGGGAATGTCCTTCAGCTCGGCCAGCGGCGGCAGCTCGTCGAGACTCTTCAGACCGAAGTAGTCGAGGAAGGTGCGCGTGGTGCCGAACAGCTCCGGGCGGCCCGGTACGTCGCGATGGCCGACGACGCGTATCCATTCGCGTTCCTCGAGCATCTTGATGGTGTTGGCATTGACGCCGACGCCGCGGATCTGTTCGATCTCGCCGCGCGTGATCGGTTGGCGGTAGGCGATCAGAGCGAGCGTCTCGAGCGTGGCGCGGGTGTACTTGGCCTGGCGCTCCGTCCACAGGCGGGCGACGAAGGCATGCACGTCGGCCTTGACCTGGAAGCGGTAGCCGGAAGCGACCTCGACCAGTTCGACGCCGCGCGATTCGCAATCGGCCTGCAGGCTTTCGATGGCCTGTTGCAGTTCGTTCGCGGCGGGCGCGCCGTCTTCCGGGAACAGCGCGGTGAGCTGCGCTAGGGTCAGGGGTTGCGGAGCGGCCAGGACGGCCGCTTCGACGATGCGTTTGATCAGTTCTTGATCCATGGGGTTCTTCGGTTTCAGGCCGGGCCGTCGCCCGATGCGCTGGCGGCATCGGGTGTTTCGAGCCCGTCCTCGTCTGAGGTCGGGTGCGGCAGTTCGGCATCGTTGGCGGCATCGCCGCCAGCTGCGAGGGACTTGACGTAGATCGGCGCCAGCGGCGCTTCCTGCACGATTTCCAGCAGCTGTTCCTTCGCCAGTTCCAGGATGGACAGGAAGGTCACGACGACGCCGAGCTTGCCTTCTTCGGGATTGAACAGGGTCTCGAAGCCGTGGAAGGCACCGTTCGCCAACTTGCTGAGCACTTCGCCCATGCGCTGGCGCACGCTGAGGGCTTCGCGCTTGATGGCGTGGTGGCTGAAGAGCTCGGCGCGCCGCAGCACGTCGCGCAAGGCCAGCAGCATCTCGCGCAGGTCCACGGCCGGGGGCACCTTGTTGACGGCGCGATCCGGCACGAAAGCGCTGGCGAGGCTGGTATCGCGGTCCAGGCGATCGAGCTGGTCGATGTCCTCGGCCGCTTTCTTGAACCGTTCGTATTCCTGCAGGCGGCGCACCAGTTCGGCGCGCGGGTCGGCTTCCAGGCCTTCTTCGGTCGGCGGGCGCGGCAGCAGCAGGCGCGACTTGATCTCGGCCAGGATCGCGGCCATCACCAGGTACTCGGCCGCCAGTTCGAAGCGCAGGTCCTGCATCACTTCGATGTAGTCCACGTACTGCCGGGTGATTTCCGCCACCGGTATGTCGAGGATGTCCAGGTTCTGCCTGCGGATCAGGTAGAGCAGCAGGTCGAGCGGGCCTTCGAATGCCTCCAGAATCACTTCCAGCGCATCGGGTGGGATGTACAGGTCCTGCGGGATCTGCAGCAGCGGCTGCCCCAGCACCATCGCCAACGGCATTTCCTGCTGGCGCGACTGCGCTGCCAGGGGCGCGGCGTGGTCCTGCGAAGCGGGGGCTTCGGGCACGGGTTCGCTGTTCGCGGGTGCGTTGTTCATCAATGCGTTCGGTTTGGCTCTTGCGAGCGAGCCCGTTCGGGCGGGGGTAAGGCCTCAGAGCGTCACGGGATGGAAACCCTGACGCACGACGACGGGTTCGTCGCCCATGCAATCCACAATGCTGGTCGGTCCCGGTTCGCAGTCTCCTGCGTCCAACATGACGTCAACCCAGCGCAAACTCCGCTCAGCCACCGATTCGGCGTCATGACTGGCGAGGCCTTCCTCGTCCGGCAGCACCACGCTGGCGGAAAGCAGCGGTTCCCCCATCGCTTCCAGCAAGGCCCGGGTCACGACGTGATCGGGCAAGCGGATACCGATGTCGCGGCGTTTGCTGCGGCCGCTGTTCTTCAGACGTTTAGGTATTTCCGGTGAGGCCGGAAGGATGAACGTGCAGGAGCCGGGGGTCAGCGATCTCAGGAGCCTGAAGGCCGGATCGTCGAGCCGGGCCAGACGGCCGGCCTCACTCAATGTCCGACAGAGTAAGGTGAAAGGGTGGCGGCTGTCCAGTTGCCGAAGCCTCAACACGCGGCCCTCCGCTTCGACGGCGTTCAGTGCCCAGACGAACGCGTAGCCGGCATCGGTCGGACAGAGCGCCAGGCCTCCGGACTTCAGGATTTCCGCGGCTTTGCCGATCAGCCGTTCCTGCGGCGTGACCGGATGAACATCGAAGCGTTGGGACATGCCGGTATGATGCGGCGACTTCAGCCCGAGGCATAGCCATGTGGTACGTGATCATCGGTACGGACCATCCGGGTTCCCTGGACGCGCGCAAAGCCGCGCGACCGGCGCACATCGCGCGCCTTGAGGCCTTGCGCGACGCCGGCAGGCTGCGCCTTGCCGGTCCTTTTCCCGCCATCGATGCCGAAGATCCCGGGCCCGCGGGCTTCAGCGGCAGCCTGATCGTGGCCGAGTTCGAGTCGATCGAGGGCGCGCGAGCCTGGGCCGATGCCGATCCCTATCTCGCCGCCGGCGTGTACGCCCGGGTCGAGGTGAAACCCTTCCGGCAGGCCCTGCCATGAACGGGGCCACCCGCACCGAAATGATTCGCGCCGCGCTGCAATCACTGGCGCCGCTGGCGCTCGAGATCGTGGACGAAAGCCACAAGCATGTCGGTCATGCCGGTGCGCGCGACGGGCGCGGGCACTTCGCCGTCTCGATCGTCAGCGAGGCCTTCGCCGGCCTGGCCCCGTTGGCCCGGCATCGCCGCGTCTATGCCGCCGTGGGCGATCTCATGCAGACCGACATCCATGCGCTGTCGATCCAGGCGCGTACGCCGGAAGAAGCGGCGAGGGCCTGAACCGCTGTCCGCGGAAGGCGAATCGCCCCGTGCCCGCCGCAGCTTCAGGGGCCCCGCCGGCCGCTGCTATACTGCCCTGTGACCGTCTTCCGTGCGTACCTGCCTCCCTTGTAGATCAATTACTTGGACGGGATGTCGAGCGGGGTTCGGACCCCCTGTAGCTTCGCGGCGGCGCTTCGGCGTCGACAGCCGGCCTGAGTCCGGCGTCCGCATTACTCGTGTCAGCCCATGCGCCTTTCGACGATCAAGCTTGCCGGCTTCAAATCCTTCGTTGACCCCACGGTTCTGCACTTGCCGACCAATATGACCGGCGTCGTCGGTCCGAATGGTTGCGGCAAGTCCAACATCATCGACGCCGTGCGCTGGGTCATGGGCGAAAGCTCGGCCAGCCGCTTGCGCGGCGATTCGCTCACCGACGTCATCTTCTCCGGTTCGTCCTCGCGCAAGCCGGTCAGCCAGGCGATGGTCGAGCTGATCTTCGACAACGGCGACGGCGCGGTCGGCGGCGAGTACGCACGTTTCGCCGAGATTTCCGTCAAGCGAACCGTCAGCCGCGACGGCCAGTCCACGTATTACCTCAATGGCGCGCGTTGCCGCCGCCGCGACATCACCGACCTGTTCCTCGGCACCGGCCTCGGCGCGCGCAGCTACTCGATCATCGAGCAGGGCATGATCAGCCAGATCATCGAAGCCCGGCCGGAGGACTTGCGCGTCTATCTGGAAGAGGCCGCCGGCATCTCCAAGTACAAGGAACGCCGCAAGGAAACCGAATCGCGCATCAAGGCGACGCGCGAGAACCTCGATCGTCTGAACGACCTGCGCGAGGAAGTCGACAAGCAGATCGAGCACCTGCGTCGCCAGGCGCGCGCGGCCGAGCAATACCAGGCATTGCAGGGCGACCGTCGCGAGAAGGATGCGCAACTCAAGGGCCTGGAGTACCGCAAGCTCGACGCCGAACTCGCCGTGCAGCGCGAAGCGATGACGGCCGAGGAGCTGAAGCTGCAACAGTTCCAGGCCGACCAGCGCGCCGCCGAGGCGCAGATCGAAGCCTGCCGGGTGCAGCATGGCGAAGCCAGCGAGGCGCTGGGCAAGGTACAGGCCGAGGGGTACCGCATCAGCGGCGAACTGGCGCGCATCGAACAGCAGATCACCCACCAGCGCGAGCTGAAGCAGCGCCTGGAGACGGCGCGGGCCGAAGCCGATGCCGCGTTCGCGCAGATCGGCGAACACATCACCGGCGACGAGCGCCAGCTCGGCGAGTTGCGTACGACCATCGCCGAGGCCGAGCAGAAGTCCGCCGCGATGGAAGGCAGCGACGGCGAACGCCAGGAAGCACTGCGCGCCGCCGAAACCGCCTTGCACGAATGGCAGCAGCGTTGGGACGCCTACGCCAAGGCGCAGGCCGAGGCTTCGCGCTGGGCCGAGGTCGAGCGCACCAAGATCGAATACCTGGAAAAGCAGTCGCTCGACGCGGGTCGTCGTCGCGAAACCCTCGCGAACGAACGTGGCGGCCTGGATACCTCGGCGCTCGTGGCGGCGCTGGCGGCGATGAAGGACGAGCACGACCAGAAGAAGGGCGGGCTGGACGAACTCGCCGCCGCGCTCGAGCAGCGCAAGGCCGGACTGTCGGCGTTGCAGGAACAACAGCGCCAGCAGCAGAACGAATTGTCGGAGACGCGCAAGCAGATCCAGACCGCGCGCGGTCGCCTGGCTTCGCTGGAAGCGCTGCAGCACGCGGCGCTAGGGCAGGAAAAGAACAGCGCGCTGGACTGGCTCAAATCGCAGGGACTGGAAGCCAACCCGCGCCTCGGGGAAAGGCTGCAGGTCGATCCGGGTTGGGAGACCGCGGTCGAAACGGTGCTCGGCTCATTGCTCGAAGCGGTGACCGTGGATGCGCCGAACGACTGGCTGGAGGCCGTTGCCGCGCTTGCGCAGGGTCGCATCGCCCTCGTCGCCGAGAGTGGCGATTTCGCGTCGCCTGCCGGCACGTTGGCGGCGAAAGTGCAGGGGCCGGCGGCCGTCAGGCGGTTGCTGGCCAGGATTCGCGTCGCCGACGACGTCGCCGCCGCGCGCTCGGTGCTTTCCGCGCTGTCGGACGACGAGGCCGTGATCACGCGGCGCGGCGAATGGCTGGGCCACGGCTGGCTGCGCGCGCTGCGCAGCGGCGAGTCGCAACAGGGCGCGCTGGCGCGCGAGAGCGAGATCCGCCAGTTGCGCGCCGACATCGATGCGGCGACACGGAAGGAACAGTCGATCAACGAAGCGCTGACGCTGATGCGCGACAAGTTGCTGGAGGCCGAACAGCATCGCGAAGACGCGCAGCGCGCCCTCTACCTGAACCACCGCAGCGTCTCCGAACTGGCCGGCCAGTTGCAGGGCAGCCAGAGCCGATTGGAGTCGGCGCAAGCGCGCGTCGGTCATATCGATCGCGAACTGGCGACGCTGGCGCAGACCCTGGACGAGGCGCAGGCGCAGACGCGCGAGTCGCGTACGCGCCTGGAACAGGCCGTCGCCCGCATGGGCGAACTGGAAACGGAACGGCAGCAGCTCGATTCGCAGCGGCGACAGTTGAGCGAGCAGCGCGATGCGGCGCGGAACACGGCGCGCGAGTCGCGCGACCAGCTGCATCAGCTGCAGCTGGCGCTGGAAGCGCAGCGCGCCCGCGTGCTGGCGTTGACGCAGTCGCTGGCACGCATGGGCAGCCAGCGCGCCCAGCTCGAATTGCGTCTCAACGAACTCAAGGCGCAGCTCGCCGAGGGCGACGCGCCCATCGTGCGGCTGCAGGGCGAACGGCAGACGGTGCTCGACCAGCGCGTGCTGGTGGAGAAGGACCTGGCCGCGGCGCGTTCGACCCTCGACGGCATCGAACAGGAGCTGCGCAAGTACGAACAGACGCGCCAGCAGCGCGACCAGCAGTCGCTGGCGCAGCGCGAGGCCATCGCCAACCGCCGCCTCGAATCGCAGGCGTTGACCCTGAAGTCGCAGCAGTTGTCGGAAGCCATCGTCGGCGCCGGGCTCGAACTCGATGCGGTCCTGCAAGCCTTGCCCGAGCAGGCCGACTTCGAGGCCTGGAGCAAGGCGTTGGCCGACATCG
Source organism: uncultured Arenimonas sp. (assembly GCA_964458195.1). Taxonomy (GTDB): domain Bacteria; phylum Pseudomonadota; class Gammaproteobacteria; order Xanthomonadales; family Xanthomonadaceae; genus Arenimonas. The sequence continues at coordinate 2,497 of CAYWHO010000011.1, read as the reverse complement.
ACGCGAAGATGCGCCGGCTCGAACCGGTCAATCTCGCCGCGATCCAGGAGTACAAGGAGCAGAGCGAGCGCAAGACCTATCTCGACGCCCAGAATACCGACCTGGTCTCGGCGCTGGAAACGCTCGAGGGTGCGATCAAGAAGATCGATCGCGAAACCCGCGGCCGTTTCAAGGAGACCTTCGATCGCGTCAATGCCGGCATCCAGGAACTCTATCCGCGCCTGTTCGGCGGCGGTCATGCCTACCTGGAACTGACCGGCGAAGATCTGCTCGACACCGGCGTCGCCATCATGGCGCGTCCGCCCGGCAAGCGCGTGTCGAATATCTCGCTGCTGTCCGGCGGCGAGAAGGCCCTGACCGCGGTCGCCCTGGTGTTTTCCATCTTCCGGCTCAATCCGGCGCCGTTCTGCCTGCTCGACGAAGTGGACGCGCCGCTCGACGAGGCCAACGTCGGACGTTTCAGTTCGATGGTGACGGAGATGAGCGAGAAGGTTCAGTTCCTTTTCGTCACCCACAACAAGGCGACGATGGAAGCCGCGCGGCAGTTGTCCGGCGTCACCATGCGCGAGCCGGGCGTCAGCCGGCTGGTGTCGGTGGACCTGGCGGAAGCCGCGCGCCTCGCCGGCGCGGCCTGACTGCGCGAGCGGTAACCCCCTGGTTGGATTGGCAAGGTTTGCAGGAGAGTAGGGATGTTCGAAGGACTCAGCGATACCGCCCTGTTGCGCATCGGCATCGGCGTCGCCGCGCTCATCCTGTTCGTCATCATCGTGCTGACGTCGCGCCGCAAGAAGGACCAGGGCAAACGCGTGCCGGCCCCGAGGAGCGCTTCCGACCGGCGCCAGGAACCGACGCTGAGCGAAATCCTGGAAGCCGAGGCGCAGGAGCCGCCGCCGGTCGAGCAGCAAAGCCTCGGCCTGCGCGAAGGCGGCGAGCCGCAGGGCATGCAGGTGGGCTCGCGACCGTCGCGCGAGTTCGACAAGATCGTCACGCTGTACATCGCCGCGCGCGCCGGCCATACGTTGCACGGCCCGGACCTGGTGGTCGCGGCGGAAAAAGCCGGCCTGATCTACGGCCACATGAACATCTTCCACCGCATGATGGACAAGCATCCAGAGCAGGGACCGATCTTCAGCGTGGCCAATCTCGTGCAGCCGGGTCATTTCGACCTGCGCACGATCAAGGACCTGAAAACGCCGGGCATCAGTTTCTTCATGACCTTGCCGGGACCGTTGGCGGCGCTGGATGCCTGGGACACGATGCTGCCGACCGCGCAGCGCATGGCCGAACTGCTCGATGCCGTGCTGCTCGACGAGGAGCGCAATGCGCTCGGGCGCCAGCGCATCGCCAACATCCGCGACGAGCTGCGCGCCTACGATCGCGCGCGCGAGAAGCTGACCATCAAGCCCGGACGCTGAGCGGGCCGGAGTTCGCCGCATGGCGGGATCAGCAGGCCAACATCAGGGGGTTCCTGGCGAAGCGGCCGCTCGGCACGCGGCCTTGCTGCGCGAGATCGCCGAGCACGACCATCGTTATCACGTGCTCGACGAACCCTCGATTCCCGATGCCGACTACGACCGGCTGGTCGCCGAGGTCCGCGGCATCGAAGCGCGGTACCCGGCGCTGATCCGTTCCGATTCGCCGACCCAGCGCGTCGGCGCCCAGCCTTCGCGCAGTTTCGCCGAGGTCCGGCACGAAGTGCCCATGCTTTCGCTCAACAACGCCTTCGCCGACGAGGATGTGCGCGACTTCGTCGAACGCATCGTGCAGGCGACCGGCGACAAGGCGCCGGCGTTTTCGGTCGAGCCCAAACTCGACGGCCTCGCCATCAACCTGCGTTACGAGGATGGCCTGTTCGTGCGCGGCGCTACCCGGGGCGACGGCGCCACCGGCGAAGACGTCACGGCGAATCTCCGCACCATCCGGGCGGTCCCGCTGCGGCTTCGCGGCGATTCGCTGCCCGCCGTGCTCGAAGTGCGCGGCGAGGTCTACATGCCGCGCAGGGAGTTCGAGCGCTACAACGCGCGGGCGCGCGAACGCGGCGAAAAGACCCTGGCCAATCCGCGCAACGGCGCGGCCGGATCGCTGCGGCAGCTCGATCCGAGGGTCACCGCTTCCCGTCCCCTGGCTTTTTTCGCCTACGCCCTCGGCGCGGTGGAAGGCTGGATCCCGCCGCCCCGGCATACGCGCATGCTGGCGTCCTTGCGCGATTTCGGTTTCGCCGTGTCGCCGGAGGCTGACGAAGCGGTCGGTCTCGAGGGATTGCTCGCTTATTTCAAGCGCATCGGCGACAAACGCGATGCGCTGCCCTACGACATCGATGGCGTGGTGTACAAGCTCGATCGTTTCGACCAACAGAACGCGATGGGTTTCGTGTCCCGCGCGCCACGCTGGGCACTGGCGCACAAGTTTCCGGCGCAGGAACAGAGCACGACCGTCGAAGCCATCGACGTGCAGGTCGGCCGCACCGGCGCGATCACGCCGGTTGCGCGCCTGGCGC
>CAYWHO010000010.1:15613-19589 GCA_964458195.1 uncultured Arenimonas sp. | reverse complement strand
TGACGTTCTTGCCGGTCGGGTCGCCGATCATCCCGGTGAAGTCGCCGATCAGGAAAATGACCTGATGCCCCAGGTCCTGGAACTGCCGCATCTTGTTGAGCAGGACCGTGTGCCCGAGGTGCAGATCCGGCGCCGTCGGATCGAAGCCGGCCTTGACGCGCAGCGGCCGGCCGAGCTTCAGGCGGGCCTCAAGCTCCTCGAGCTTGAGGATTTCGTCGGCGCCACGGCCGATCTTGGTTAGGGCTTCGTTCAGCTGGCTCATTCGTGAGTATGCAAACGCCGTGATTCTGTGATGGGGGTCACGCGCAGAAAGCGCGCCCAAGGTTAAGTCGAAGTTAAATAGTGCTGAACAAAAAAGCCAGTCCAGACAAGGGTTTGACGCGCGTATTTCGAGCTGGTTATGGTACCGCATCTTCACTTGGCCTTGACCCGCCGCGGAGTGCGTTTTGTCCCCCCACAGCCACCCCGACCACCCCCTCGCCCGCTGGACCCGTGAGCATTGGCTGCTCGCCGGCTTCGGCGCCTTCATCGGCACTGCGCTGATCGCCATCGTTCCGGGCTTCGACCACGCCATGCGCGAACCGCTGGCTGCCACGAGCAAGGATCTGGTTTCGCGGGACCTGCCCCTGCCGACACCCTCGACCTCAGCCGGCTCCCTTTCGGGCTGGCAGTTCGTCCGGGTCAAGCGCGGCCAGCACCTCGGCGCCATCTTCGCCGAACTGGGCGTACCCGACAGCCTGATGCACAAGATGCTGGAGGCGTCTTCCACGCCAGCGCTCACCCGGCTGCGCGAAGGTCAGGAACTGGCTTTCGAGTTCGGCGCCGACGGCAACCTGCAGACGCTGCGTTACGACCGCGACGGCAACAACCGGGTGAATCTGAAAGTCGACGGCGAGGCCGTGCTGGAACAGGTGCAACCGCGCGTGGTGGAAACCCGCGTCGAGCTCGCGGCCGGAACCATCACCAGCTCGCTCTACGCCGACGGCGCCCGTGCCGGCCTGTCCAACGGCGCCATCAACCAGATGGCGAACATCTTCAAGTACGACATCGACTTCGTCGAAGATCTGCGCGACGGCGATACTTTCCAGGTGGTGTACGACGAGCTGTGGCGCGACGGGCAACGCGTGGGCAACGGCGAGATCATCGGCGCCACCTTCACCAATCGCGGCAAGCGCTACAACGCGTTCCGCTTCGAACACAACGGCAAGGTCGAGTACTTCGACGAAAACGGCCGGCCGCTGCGCAAGACCCTGATGCGCATCCCGATCGAGTTCGCGCGCCTGAGCTCCACCTTCGGCATGCGCAAGCATCCGGTCCTCGGCCGCATGCGCGCGCACAAGGGCGTCGACTACGCCGCGCGCACCGGAACGCCGATCATGGCGGCGGGCGACGGCAAGGTGTCCTTCGTCGGCTGGCGCAACGGTTACGGCCGCGCCGTCATCATCGATCACGGCCAGGGCCGCAGCACGCTGTACGGGCACATGTCGGCCTGGGCGGCGATCAAGGCGGGCCAGCGCATCGGCCAAGGCAAGACGATCGGTTACGTCGGCGCCAGCGGCCTGGCGACCGGTCCGCACCTGCACTATGAATTCCGCATCAATGGCACCCAGGTCAATCCGCTCACGGTGACCATGCCCAAGCCCGAGCCGCTGGGCGGCGCCGAACTGGTGCGCTTCCGCGCGGCGACGGCACCGGCCATCGCCAAGCTGCAGTTGGCCGAGAAGAACACCCGCCTGGCCGCACGCTGAGGCATGGCTTCCGGCCTGTTCCAGGATCAGGAGCCCGCCGGCGACGGCGGGCTTTTTCTTGGCCTGATTTCCGGCACAAGCGTCGATGGCATCGATGCCGCGCTCGTCTCGTTCGCCAACGCTCCGAAACTGATCCACGCCCGCACGTATCCGATGCCGACCTCGTTGGCCGAAGAAGTGCTGCGACTGTCGCAGGCGCAACGGCCGCTGATGCTCGATGATCTGGGGCAGCTGGACACCCGCCTGGGCGCCGCTTTCGCCGACGCGGCCAATGCGCTGCTGCGAGAAGCGGACATCGCACCGACGAGCGTCGCCGCGATCGGTTCGCACGGACAGACGCTGCGCCACCTGCCCGTCGGCGATGCTCCCTTCACGATGCAGCTCGCCGATGCCAGCCTCATCGCCGAGCGCACAGGCATCACGACGGTGGCGGATTTCCGCCGCCGCGACGTCGCGGCCGGCGGCCAGGGCGCGCCGCTGGTGCCGGCTTTCCACGCGGCGACGCTGTCCGATTCGCGCGAATCGCGCGCCGTGCTCAACATCGGCGGTATCGCCAACCTGACGCTGCTGCCCTCACAAGGTCCGGTGCGCGGCTTCGACACCGGGCCGGGCAACGGCCTGATGGACGCCTGGTGCCTGAAACATCGCGGCGAACGCTTCGACCGCGGCGGCGCCTTCGCCGCGGAAGGAAAAGCCCAGCCGGCGTTGTTGGCGCGATTGCTCGACGATCCTTGGCTGGCCTTGCCGCCGCCGAAGAGCACCGGTCGCGATCACTACCACCTGCTCTGGTTGGATCAGCACCTCGCCGACTTCGCTGCGCTGACGCCGCAGGACGTGCAGGCCACCTTGGCCGCGTTCACGGCCGAGAGCATCGCCCAGGCACTCAAACGCACACTGCCCGACGGCCGGCGCGTGCTGGTCTGCGGAGGCGGCGTGCACAATCCGGTGCTGATGCGCGAACTCGCGACACGTTTGCCCGGCACGATCGTCGAAAGCACGCGCGCGTTCGGCATCGATCCGGATTTCATGGAGGCGATGGCCTTCGCCTGGCTGGCGCGCGAGACCCTCGCGGGTAGGCCGGGCAATCTGGTCGACGTCACCGGCGCGCGGGGTCCGCGCATCCTGGGCGCGATCCACCGCGCCTGAATCCCGAAGGGCGCTAGCGCGCCGCCTCGTCGTCCTTCATGTAGGCCGGCGCATCGTCCGGCAAGCTCGAAAACGCGCGCATCGCCGCCTCGAACGCCTTCGATTCGTCGTCTCCCCAGGCGCCTGCCAGGCGGGCGATGTCCCCGGGCACCGGCGGCGGATCGGGCTCGGCCAAGCCGAGGGCCTGCCGGATGAGGTGCAGGATCACATCGTTGAGCGGCCAGCCCTTTTGCCGCGCCATTTCCTTGACGCGCTCGGCCACTCGTTCATCGATGTCGCGAAGCAGGAAGTCGGCCATGGTGGTCTTCGGGCCGGGGGATGCCCAGAAGGAGAGAGTACCGTTCCGGCCTCGTGTCGGGAAGCCGGGTCAGGCCCGGGCCGTTGCCGACGGTTTACGGAAGGCCAGGGCGAGGCAGAGCAGCAGCGCCGGCAGGCCGATCAGGGCCGTGCCCACGAAGAACCAGGCATAGGCATCAAGCAGGCTGCGCCCGACCTCCAGGTGTTCCACCGCCACGCCGGAGAATCCCTTCAGCACTTTCCCCAGCAAGGCATAGAACGAGCTGAGCAAGGCGTACTGGGTGGCGCTGTAGCCGATATTGGTCAGGCTGGACATGTAACCGACCAAGGCCACGCCGGCGAAACCGGTACAGAAGTTGTCGATCACCATCGCCGTGGTGAACACCGTAATGCTGTCGCCGTGCCAGGCGAGGTAGGCGAACGCGAGATTCGATCCCGGCCCTAGGACGGCCCCCAGCAACAGCGTCGGCACGAAACCGAAGCGCAATGCGAACAAGCCGGCGCTGGCGATGCCGCAGACGGTCGCGACCAACCCCGGAACGCTGCGCACGTAGCCCACGGTTTCCTTGGCGATGCCGAGATCGGCGTAGAACGGGTTCGCCATCGGCCCCATGACGAAATCGCCGAGCCGATACAACGAAATCGCCGCCAGCATCAACCAGGCCCAACTGCCGTGCTGGCGGAAAAACATCAGGAACGGGCCGACCACCGCGTCGAAGACGCGCATCAGCGGAACCACGAGCGGTCGCGACCAGGTCGCCTCCCGTACGGGCGACGACGAAGCG
>CAYWHO010000010.1:6266-15513 GCA_964458195.1 uncultured Arenimonas sp. | reverse complement strand
GGCTCCCGGGCGAACCAGCACGCGACCAGACCGACCGTCATCAGCAACGCCATCAACTCGTACGACAACGCCCAACCCAGCCTCGCGGCCACGATCAGGATCACCGCATCGGTGACCAGCAGCGCAGCGCGATATCCGAGCTGGTAGCCCGAACTCAACAAAGCCAGTTCTTCGCCGCCTTCGGCGCTTTCGATGCGCCAGGCATCGACGACGATATCCTGCGTGGCCGACGCGAACGCCGCGAGCAACGCCATCACGCCGAACGCCACCAGACCGCCCTCGGGTCGCAGGATCGCCATGCCGACCAGGCCCGCCGCCACGACGAGTTGCGCCAGCATGATCCAGCCGCGGCGGCGTCCCAGCCATCGGCCCAGCACCGGCGCATCGATCTTGTCGACCATCGGCGCCCAGAGAAACTTCATCGAGTAGGCGATGCCCACCCAGGACAGAAAGCCGATCGTCGACAACTCGATGCCGCCTTCGCGCAGCCAGTAACCCATCGTGTTACCGACCAGCATGAAGGGCAGGCCGGACGCGAACCCCAACGCCAGCATGACCGCGACCTTCGGTTGGCCCAGCGCGCGCAGCACGTCGCGCGCGCCCAACTTCTTCCGGACATCAGTAGTCATAGTCGACCGTATAAGGCGCGTGATCGGAGAACCGCGGATCCTTGCAGATCGCGCAGGCACGCAAGCGATCGCGTAGCGAGGGCGTGACCAGCTGGTAGTCGATGCGCCAGCCCACGTCTTTCGCGCGCGCGGCGCCGCGCTGGCTCCACCAGGTGTAGTCCTGGCCCTCCGGCCGCAAGACGCGATAGGTGTCCACCCAGCCTTCCTCGGCGCGGCAGAGGCCGTTCAACCAGTCGCGCTCGGCCGGCAGGCAGCCGGAATTCTTCTGGTTCGAAGTCCAGTTCTTTATATCCAGGCGGCTGCGCACGATGTTCCAGTCGCCGCAAAGCACGTAGTCGCGCCCGCTCGTCAGCCACTGCTCCAGGATCGGCTGCAGCCAGTCCATCGTCCGGAACTTGAAGGCCTGGCGTTCGTCGCCGGACGAACCGGAAGGAATGTAGAAGGAAACGACGCTCAGATTGCCGAAGCGCGCCTCGAGATAACGCCCTTCCTCGTCGAACGGCGCCCAGCCGAGCGCCGTGCGTACCTCGTCGGGCTCGCGGCGACTGTAGATGGCAACGCCGCTATAGCCCTTCTTCACGCTCGCGTCGCGGAACCAGGCGCGGTAGCCGGCCGGCCGGAAGGCCGCTTCGGTGAGTTGATGTTCCTGCGCCTTGGTCTCCTGCACGCAAAGCAGGTCGGCGTCCTGCCCACCGAACCAATCGAAAAAACCCTTGGTCGCGGCCGAACGCAGGCCGTTGGCGTTGAAGCTGATGATGCGCATGGAGATCGGGAATCGGCGGCCGGGATCCGCAGAGTAGCCGAATCGGGCGACGAATGACTGCGCCATGGCGGCGCAGTGGACCGCCGGTCTGTTGCACAATCGACGGACCCGACTGTCCGCGACGAATCCATGCTGCCCTACCAACGCCGTTTCCTCGATCTCGCGCTCGAACGCAGTGTCCTGCGGTTCGGCGAGTTCACCCTGAAGTCGGGAAGGGTCAGTCCCTACTTCTTCAATGCCGGCCTGTTCGATTCCGGCGGCGCGCTGGCGCGCCTGGCCGAGTGCTACGCCGATGCGCTCGAACAATCCGGGCTCGAGTTCGACATGCTGTTCGGGCCGGCCTACAAGGGCATTCCCCTGGCCACCGCCCTTTCGGTCACGCTGGCGGCGCGTGGACGCGACTTCCCGGTGGCCTTCAACCGGAAGGAAGCCAAGGCGCACGGCGAAGGCGGGACCCTGATCGGTGCGCCGATCCAGGGCCGCGTACTGATCGTCGACGACGTCATCACCGCCGGCACCGCCATCCGCGAATCGCTCGACATCATCCGGTCGGCCGGTGGCGAGCCCTGCGGCGTGCTGATCGCACTGGACCGCCAGGAGCGCGGCCAGGCCGGGACGCGGTCGGCGGCGCAGGAGGTCACGGCCGAATTCGGCCTGCCGGTGCATGCGGTCGCCGGGCTGAACGAACTGTTGCTGATGGCCGACGAACGCGCCGACGTCAGCGCACACAAGGCCGCGCTGTTGGCGTATCGTGCGCGCTATGGCAGCGCCTGAAGGGGGGCCGAATGAAACTCTCTCGATTGATCCTCGTCCTGCTGATCGCCGCACTGTCCGCCGGTACGGCGGACGCGCAGAGAAAAAAGGAAAAGAAGCTCTACCGCTGGGTCGACAAGGAGGGCAAGGTCCACTATGTCGACGCCTTGCCGGCCGAGGCGGCCGACCAGGCGCGCAAGGAATACAGCTCCCGGACGGGCAATGCCACGGCCCAGATTTCCCGCGCACTGACGCCGGAAGAACGGGATGCGCAGGCCGAACAGGCGAAAGCCGACGCCGAGGCAGCCGCGACGGCCGAACAGCAACGGCGCAGTGAAGAGGCGATGCTCAGCAGTTATGCCACGGAAGACGACCTGCGCGGCGCCTACGACGAACGCATTTCGCTGTTGAAGCAGACGCTCGAGTCCACCGATGTCGGCATGAAGGCGCTGCGCGGCAGCCTGGCCAGCCTGCTGGCCGAAGCCTCGGAGTCGGAATTGGCCAATCGCGCCGTGAACAAGAAGCGGGCCGGCACCATCCGGGACCTGCACAACGAACTGGTCAAGCAGCAGGTGTTCCAGAAGAACCGACAGGCCGAGCTGATGAGCCTGGATGCCGAATTCGTGCGCGTGCTCGCCCGTTATCGCGAACTGCGCTCGGCGCAGACGGCAACGCCCGAAGCGGCCCCGACCACCGCTCCGCCTGGCGGCATGCGCTGAGCGGACGAAGGTCAAAAGAAAGGGCCGCATCGCGGCCCTTTCTTTTTTGGGATGAACCAGCTTCAGAACGGCAATGCGAGCCCCGGATCGACCGCCAGCAACTGCTCGCGGAACAGCGCCTGTACGCGCTGCAATGCGGCGGCGTCCTTGGCGTCGAAGCGCAATACCAGCACCGGCGTCGTGTTGGACGCGCGCACCAGACCCCAGCCGTCCGGCCAATCGGCACGCAGACCGTCGACCGTGGCGATCCGGGCGCCCTCGAAACGGGCCTGCGAAACGAAACGCTCCACGAAGGCGTGCTGTTCGCCCTCCGGCACCGGAATCTTCAACTCGGGCGTGGACACCGATTGCGGCAACGCCGCGAATACCGCTTCCGGTTCGTCCGGCGAAGCGGCCAGGATCTCGAGCAGGCGCGCAGCGGCGTACAAGCCGTCGTCGAATCCGTACCAACGCTCGCGGAAGAAGAAATGTCCGCTCATCTCGCCGGCCAGCTCGGCCTCGGTTTCCTTCATCTTCGCCTTGATCAGCGAATGGCCCGTCTTCCACATCAACGGGCTGCCGCCGTGCCGGAGGATGTGCGTGGCCAGATGACCGGTGCATTTGACGTCGTAGATCACGCAGGCGCCGGGATTGCGCTCGAGCACATCGGCGGCGAACAGCATCAGCAAGCGGTCCGGGTAGATCAGTTCGCCCGAACGCGTCACGACGCCGAGGCGATCGCCGTCGCCGTCGAAGGCGAGACCGACGTCGGCATTGACCCGCTGCACCACGCTGACCAGGTCCTTCAGGTTGGCCGGATCGCTCGGATCGGGGTGGTGGTGCGGGAAGCTGCCGTCCACTTCGCAGAACAGCGGCTCGACCTCGGCACCGATCGATTCGAGCAACTCGGGCGCGAACGAACCCGCCACGCCGCTGCCGCAATCGACCACGACCCGCAGCTTGCGTTCGATCTGCACGTCGCCGGAAATGCGGTTGATGTAATCGGCCTTGATGTCGCGCGAGGACAGGTTGCCGGGCGCGTCGGCGCGCAACAGCCGGTTCTCGCTGATGCGTGCGTACAGTTCCTGGATGGCGTCGCCAGCCAGCGTTTCGCCGTCCACGACGATCTTGAAGCCGTTGTAGTCCGGCGGGTTGTGGCTACCGGTGACGGACACGCCGCAGCCGGTGCGTAAGTGAAAGCAGCCGAAGTAAACAACCGGCGTCGGCACTTCGCCGATGTCGATGACTTCTCGCCCCGCCTTGCGCAGGCCTTCGATCAAGGCCGCCGACATCGTCGGCGAAGACAGACGCCCGTCGCGGCCGACCACGATGCTGCGCTGGCCTTTTTCCGCCATCACGCTGCCGATCGCCTGACCGATCATGCGGGCGATGGCGACATCGAGCGAAGCGCCGACCACGCCGCGGATGTCGTAGGCGCGGAAGTTGCTGCGAGCCAGGCCCCCCCGCGGGGCCGCGGGTTGCTCGAGCGCCACCTTGGCGACGGCCGTCGCCGCGGCCGAAGGCGCAGGCTCGCCCTTTTGCAGTTCGGCCAGCGTCGGCGGAGCCGCCGCCGCTTCCACCGGCGCGACCTGTTCGGCAGCGGCGGCCCCGCCGCGCCGCAGGCGCGGGAACAGCAGTACGCCCAGCGCCAACAAGAGAAGGAATCCGCCGATTCCCATTTCCGCAACGCCGCCCATGCCGGCGAGACCCTCCGCCGCCAGCGGCGAGGCCGCGACGACGCGCATCGACGTACCGGCGAATTCGATCGCACCGGCTTCCGCGCGAATCTTCAGATCCTTGGAGTCGGCGTTTTCCTCGGCGAGGTTGTGGTTGCCCTGACGTAGCGACAGGTACGCGCCGGAAGGCGCCGAACCCTTCACCGGCGCCAGCAAGGGCGCGACCGCCGTACGGACATAAACCACGGTCAGCAATTGACCGTCCGGGGCCTGCACCGGCACGGCGACAGCCAGCACCTTCTTGCCGCCATCCTTGACCACGGCCGCATGCGCGCGGTCGTCCTGCAGCGCGCGTTCGATGACGCCGAGCTTGCCGTAACCGAAAGCCTCGGGATCGGAATAGGGAACGGTGAGATCGGGCGGTATGAATTCCGTGGCTTCGATGCCGCTCCAGCCCTGGGAGACCACGTCCTTGGCGGCATTGATGTCCTGCCGCTGCAAGGCCGTGCTCAGTGCCGCCCGCTGCCGCAGGCTTTCAGCGCTGTCGAGCAGCTTCTTGATAACCGGCTGGATTTCAGCCGCAACACGTCGCCGCGCGTCGTCCGTCGCTTCGTTGAGCGCGTTGGTCGCATGCAGTTTCCAGCCGCTCCAGAGCTGCCAGACCCCCGCCAGGGCCAGCAAGATCGCGATCACCGGCAGGATGCCGCCCGGCTTGAACCCACCCATACTCGGTTTCATGCTTCCCCCTGTCGGAACCGAACGCATCGCATGCGCCGCAACCTCAATGCTCTCACCGCAGCCCGGTGTGGCCGAATCCGCCCTCGCCCCGGGCGCTGCTTTCGAAAGAATCCACCACCCGGAACGCCGCCCGGACCACCGGCAACAGCACCAGCTGCGCAATGCGGTCGCCCGGCGTAATGGTCTGCGGATTCTGCCCGCGATTCCATAGGCTGACCATCAAGGGGCCTTGGTAATCGGCGTCGATCAGGCCTACCAGGTTGCCGAGCACCAGTCCCTGCTTATGCCCCAGGCCCGAGCGCGGCAGGATCACCGCGCACAGCCCCGGATCGGCGATATGGATCGCCAGGCCCGTAGGCAGCAGCTGCGCTTCCCCGGGAGCCAGCTCCAGCGGGGCATCGCACATCGCGCGCAAATCCATGCCGGCCGAATGCGCGGTGGCATAGTCGGGCAAGGGGAATTCGCTTCCCAGCCTCGGATCGAGCCGCTTGAGTTCGATCTCGCGCTTCATGATTTGCCTTCCAGGAAATCCGCAACCAGTTCGAGCAGCTGGCGGGCCACCGCCGACTTGCGGCCGGGACCGAGCTCATGGCTCGCGCTAGCGGAAAAAACGCTCAGGGCATTGTCGTCGCTTTCGAAACCCATGCCGGCGCGGGTGACGTCGTTCGCGGCGATCAGGTCCAGGCCCTTGTCGCGGAGTTTGCCGCGCGCGTAGTCGGCGAGTTGCTGCGTTTCGGCGGCAAAGCCGACGACGCAACGCGGCCGCTGCGCATGTCGCGCCACCTCGGCCAGGATGTCCGGCGTGCGCCGAAGCTCGAGCGTCAATGTCTCGCCGGTTTTCTTGATTTTCTGCAGCGCCGTTTCGCTCGGCATGTAATCGGCCACGGCCGCCGTTCCGATGTAGGCATCCTGACCCGGCAAGGCCTGCAGGACCGCGTCGCGCATTTCCAGGGCGCGCCGCACGTCGATTCGGCGAACGCCGGCTGGCGTCGCCAGGCCGACCGGCCCCGATACCAGGGTGACCTCGGCGCCCATGGCCGCGGCTTCTGCCGCCAGCGCGAAACCCATTTTCCCGGAACTGCGATTGCCGAGGAAACGCACGGGATCGAGATCTTCGTAGGTGGGGCCGGCGCTGACCAACAGCCGCCGTCCGCCCAGGCGTCCGCCCTTGGCGGCGTGGGCCAGGCACGCCACCAGTTCCAGCGGCTCTAGCATGCGCCCGGCACCGACTTCGCCGCAGGCCTGATCGCCTTCGGCCGGACCGAACACGCTCACGCCCCGGGCACGCAATGTTTCGATGTTGGCTCTCGTCGCCGCGTTCGCCCACATCAGGCGGTTCATCGCCGGCGCGATCGCGATCGGCGCGTCCGTGGCCAGGCAGAGCGTGGTCAGCAGATCGTTGGCCAAACCATGCGCCAGCCTGGCGATGAGATCCGCACTGGCCGGCGCAATCAGGATGCGCGTCGCCCAGCGCGCGAGCTCGATATGGCTCATGGCGGCTTCCGCCGCTTCGTCCCACAAGGAACTGCGCACGGGCCGGCCGGACAGGGCCTGGAATGTGGCCGCGCCGACGAAATGCGTTGCGCCCTCGGTCGTCACGACCTGCACCTCGGCGCCGGCGTCCTGAAGTCGCCGCACCAGATCCGCCGCTTTGTAGGCAGCGATGCCCGCGCTGACACCGAGGAGGATGCGTTGGCCGGCCAGGTCGCTCAAGGCGGTTTCCTACGACGAAGACGCGACTAGCTTACCCGATGCGGCGGTTTCTCCCGACGCCGGATGTGCTCGCGTCGGGCCAACCTGAGCCATGCAGATCCGCGACTGGCCCGCCGACGAAAGACCCCGCGAAAAACTCCTGAGCCGCGGCGTCGCGACGCTGTCCGACGCCGAGCTGCTGGCCGTGTTCATCGGTTCGGGCTTGAAGGGCGAATCGGCGGTGGCGACCGGCCAACGACTGCTGCGCGAAACGGGCGGCCTGCGCGCCTTGCTCGATCGCCCGGCCGGCGAGCTGGCCGAACTGCGCGGCCTGGGCCTCGCGCGGGCCTGCAGCCTCGCCGCGGCGCTGGAGTTGGGCACGCGTCATCTCGGAGCCCAGCTCGAACGCGGCGAAGCGCTGGCGGATCCGGGGCAGGCCGGCCGCTACTTCGCCCGCAAGTTGCGGGCGCTACCGCACGAGGTTTTCGCCTGCTTGTTCCTGGACACGCGCCATCGCGTCCTGGCCTACGAGGAGCTCTTCCGCGGCACGCTCGATGGCGCCGAGGTTCATCCTCGCGAAGTAGCCCGGCGGTGCCTGGCGCTGAACGCCGCCGCCGTCATCTTCGGCCACAACCACCCGAGCGGGAACGGCGAAGCCAGCGCCGCCGACCGGGCTGTCACTAGCCGGCTCAAGCAGGCACTGGCACTGATCGACGTGCGCATGCTCGATCATTTCGTCATCGGGGATGGTCCGCCGCTGTCGATGGCGGCGCGGGGCTGGGTCTGAGCCCCCGGGGCCGCCCGCCGGGTGCATTTGCGTATACTCGATGGCACGCCTTCGCGAGACCGGCTTTTTGATCCTCGGCTACGCCAATCTCTACTCGCCCGATGCGATCGAGAGCGTCCTGCCCGATGTCGCCACAGCGCGGGCGGCATGGCAGTCGGCGGGCAAGGACATCGCCGAGCGCCTGGCCCGGGTCGCCGACACGCTTGGCCTGGACTCGCGTACGCTCGACGCCGCAGTCCTGGCCTGCACGCGGCTGGGCATGCGGCATGGCCGCCTCGGCAAGGATTTCCACGCCTATCACAACGAGCTGCACGCGCTCGAAGTGGCGGAGCGGCGCCTGCTGCGTCTGGCCCGTGCCCTGGGACCGGATGCCCTGCCGAAAGAAGATACCGCCGCCCTGTTGTTGTTCGCCTGCGGCCACGACCTGCGCCAGCGGGAGACGGTGGACGTCCCCGGTCCTGTCGGGGGCAACGAAGCCGCCAGCGTGGCCGAAACCTTCCGCGTGCTCGACGCCTGCGGTTTCGATCGCGAACGCGATCGCAGCCAGTACATCGCGCTGGAACTGATGATCGCCGGCAGCACCTTCGATGCCCGGCCGCAGCCGCTGCCCGATCCGCACACCGACGATCTGCCGGTGGTCGCTGGCGGTGCCCTCGCGCGCGGCCTGGCCCTGTGGCTGGACAGCGAACACCCGCATTGGCGCGAGGACGCGGCCGCCCGACGCGGCGAGCGGCTGTCGCGGTTGTCGGCGGACCTGGACACCGCCAACGTCGGCGAAGACTTCCCCTTGCTATGCGAAACCGCGATCCGCTTGTGCCGGGAACGCGAGATGCGCGCAGGCCGCGATATCGATTCGCCCGCATCGGCCACGCCCTGCCTCGGCTTCCTCGGCCCGGGCCAGCAGTATTATTTCTTCGAACTGCACCACTTCAGCTCGCGCGAAGGCGAGCGGGTATTCGGCCCGCAAAAGGCCCTCAACGGCCCGCGGGTGCGCGAAACCAGCGCTGCCTTGCAGGCCCGCTTCGCGGTCGAGCCACCCGAAAACGGCGGAGCCGTCATCCGGGCCTTCGCCGAGCTGACCGGCGCCTGAAAAAATTGCCGGCCAAGTCGCCCTGGCCGGCATTGCCCTGATCCGGCGTATCGCCGTTGGTAAGCCTCTTTTCCGGGACCAGTATGTCCAGGACTGATAACGATGGCGTGACAGCCCCGGCCTGCGGCGGAACGCCCGCGCTACAATGGCAGGCTCGTTTCCCCGAAATAGACCCGTGAAAGAACATCTCCGCGAACTCGTGGCCCAGGCCCTGCTCGACCTGCGCCGCCACGGGCGCCTGCCCCAGGACCTGCCGACCCCGGACTACGTGATCGAGCGCACCAAGTCGCGCGATCACGGCGATTACGCGACCAATATCGCCCTGCTGCTGGCCAAGCCGGCCGGCATGAAGCCTCGCGATCTGGCCGAGGCCCTGGTGGCCACGTTCGGCGAAAGCCAGCATGTGTCGAAGATCGAGATC
>CAYWHO010000010.1:4512-6256 GCA_964458195.1 uncultured Arenimonas sp. | reverse complement strand
TCTCGCAACCTTGCCGTCTCGCGACGATCCGCCGCGTCTTTGAAATGGGCGCCGAATACGGCCGGCAGGTGGCGGACTCGCGCGAATCGGTCACCGTCGAATTCGTCTCGGCCAACCCGAACGGCCCGCTGCACGTCGGCCATGGCCGTGGCGCGGCTTACGGCGCTTCGGTCGCCAACCTGCTCGAAGCCGCCGGCCACAAGGTGCAACGCGAGTACTACGTCAACGATGCCGGCCGCCAGATGGACATCCTCGCGGTGTCGGTGTGGCTGCGCTACCACGAGCTCGGCGGCATCAACGTGCGCTTCCCCGACAACGGCTATAAGGGCGATTACGTGATCGACATCGCCCGCGGCCTGCGCGCGAAAGAAGGCGATCGCCTGCGCCACAGCGCGCTGGAGATCGGCGACGGCCTGCCGGCGGACGAAACCCAGGGCGGCGACAAGGAAGCGCATGTGGACGCGCTGATCGCGCGGGCCAAACAGCTTCTCGGCGAAGCCGACTACCGCGTCGTCTTCAATGCCGGCCTGTCCTGGTGCCTGGCCGACATCCGAAACGACCTCGCCGGCTTCGGCGTCGTGCACGACAATTTCTTCTCCGAACGTTCGTTGATGACGGACGGCTACGTGCAGCGCGCCATCCAGACGCTGCGCGATCGCGGTCATCTGTACGACGATGGCGGCGCCACCTGGTTCCGCGCCACCGAATTCGGCGACGACAAGGACCGCGTGGTCGTGCGCGAGAACGGCGTGACCACCTATTTCGCTTCCGACCTCGGCTATCTGCTGTCGAAGTTCGAACGCGGTTTCGGCCGTGCGCTGTACATCCTCGGCGCCGATCACCATGGCTACATCGCGCGCCTGAAAGCGGCGGCGCAGGGCCTGGGCCTGGATCCGTCGAGGATCGAGATCCAGCTCGTGCAATTCGCCATCCTGTTCCGCGGCGCCGAGCGCGTGCAGATGTCCACGCGCGCCGGCAGCTTCGTCACCCTGCGCGAACTGCGCGAGGAAGTGGGCACCGACGCGGCGCGCTTCTTCTACGTGATGCGCGGCAACGACCAGCACCTCGACTTCGATCTCGAACTGGCCAAGAGCCGCTCGAACGACAATCCGGTCTATTACATCCAGTACGCCCATGCGCGCGTCGCCAGCCTGTTCCGCCAGTTGAAGGAAAAAGGCCTGAGCTACAACGACGGCGGCGCGCTGTCGGCGCGCAAGCTGCTGACCGAAGCGCACGAGGACGTGCTGATCGGCGAACTGATGCGTTTTCCGGAAACGATCGAATCGGCAGCCGCCAATCGCGGCCCGCAGATCCTCGCCAACGCCCTGCGCGAACTGGCCGCGGCCTTCCACGCCTTCTACAACGCGCAACCGATCCTCACCGCGCCGGAGGAACTGCGTAACGCGCGCCTGGGCCTGGCGAAAGCGACGCAACAGGTATTGGCCAACGGTCTCGCCCTGCTCGGCGTCTCCGCACCGGAGAGCATGTGATGGCGGCGAAGCGCTCGAAGAACCAGGCGCGCCGCAATGGCGGCAGTGCCATGCCGAGCTGGGCCTGGCTGTTGATCGGTCTGCTGATCGGTGCGCTGGCCATCAGCGCGTGGTTGCTGCGCGATCGCTGGCAGCAGAGCGGCAGCCTGTTGCCGAAGCCCGATCCGAATGCGCAGGCGCCGGCGGCGACCGATGCCGGTGTCGTGGTGCCGCCGGTCGAAAAGCCCAAGCCGAAATACGATTTCTATACGCTG
>CAYWHO010000010.1:0-4412 GCA_964458195.1 uncultured Arenimonas sp. | reverse complement strand
GGCAGCCGCTATCTGCTGCAGGCCGGCGCATTCCGCGGCATCGACGAGGCCGAAGCCTTGAAAGCGCAGATCGCCTTGAGCGGCGAAGTGGCGCGCATCGAAACCGCCGAGATCAAGGGCACGACCGTGTATCGCGTGCGCATGGGGCCTTACGCGAGCGCCAGCGCGCTCGCCGCCGCCAAGCAGGCGCTGGTCAGCCATGGCATCGACGGCGCGCAGGCGATCCGCGCGAAGTAGGGCCCGCATGGAACGTTCCGCTCCCGCGAGTTGGACGATCATCCCGGTGCCGGAACAGGGGCTGGTGCGGGTCACGACTTCGGGGATCCTGAGCTTGTCCGACCTGCAGGCCTTCGGTCTCGAGGCCCTGGCTTGCGGGCGCCGCCATGCTTGCCAGAAGTATCTGATGGACCACCGACTCGCCGTCACCGACATCGGCATCCTCGATATCGTCGAATTGCCCGCCTGGTACGAAAGCATGGGCGTCGGCCCGGAGCTGAAGATCGCCTCCCTGCTGGCGAAAGACGCATTGCGCCGGGAAGACTTCGACCTGTTCCACGCACGCACGAGCACCCGCGGGGAACATGGCTATCGCATGTTCGACGATCTCGACGAGGCCCTGCACTGGCTCGATTCCCCCGCCTGAAACAACGCCACGAGGACCGACGATGCCCGCCCGAACCTTCCTCGCCGGCTGGGGCGACATGGATTTCAACTCGCACATGCGCAACACCGCGTATCTCGACAAGTCGGCGGACATGCGCATGTTGTTTTTCGCCGAACAGGGGTTCTCGGCCGACACGTTCGCGCAGCGACGCTTCGGCCCGGTCGTGCGCAAGGACAAGATCGACTATTACCGCGAGTTCGGCCTGCTCGAGGAAGTCCACGCCGACCTGTCGCTGGCCGGGCTGTCGGAAGACGGCTCGCGCTTCCGGTTACGCAATCAATTCCACCGCGCCGACGGACAACTGGCCGCGCGCGTCACCAGCCTCGGCGGCTGGCTCGACCTGAACCAGCGCAAGCTGATCGCGCCGCCGATGGAGCTGCTCGCGGCGATGCGCACCTTGCCGCGCACCGAGGATTACCAGGACCTGCCGTCTAGCCTGAAATAGGCGCGCTCAACCGCCGCGCTTGATTTGAATCAGGGCAGACGTGTCCTCGTCGCCGCGCCCCTGTTCGACCAGCTCGGCGTAGTCCGCCAAGGCCTGTTCGATGACGCTCGCACGGATGCCGGCCTCGTTCGCCATCGTGCGCACGATGCGCAGATCCTTCAGCAGGTGCGCGCACTTGAAACCGGGCACGAACTCGCTGCGCAGCATCGTCGCGCCGCGCTTGTCGAGGAACCAGTTGCCGGCGGCGCCCGACATCAGGGTTGGCAGCAGCTTGTCGGCTTCGAGGCCGAGTTTTTCGCCGAGTGCAAGGCCTTCGCAGACGGCTTCGTTGATGCCGGCGACCAGCACCTGGTTCACGGCCTTCGTCGCCTGGCCGGCTCCGCTGTCGCCCATGTAGGTGATGCGTGCCGCATAAGCCTCGAGCGCGGGCCAGGCTTTTTCCAGGTCGGCCGCATCGCCGCCGACCATGATCGACAGCTTGCCGTTGCGCGCGCCTTCGACGCCGCCGGAAACCGGCGCATCCAGGAAACCGATGCCGCGTTCGGCGAGCAATTCTTTCGCACGGCGCGCTGTCTGCACCGAGACGGTGGAATGGTCGACGACCACGCTGCCGGGCTTCATCGCCGCGGCCAGCACCGCGACGTTCTCCAGCACGTCGGCATCCATCGACACGCAAAGCATGACCGCATCGCAATCGGCGTAAGCCGCCGCCTCTTTCGCCTCGGCGACCGAACGCGCGTTCGCGAACGCTTCGGCCTTCGCCTGCGTGCGGTTGCCGACCACGGTGAGAATGCCCTTGTCGGCCAGGTGACCCGCCATCGAATGGCCCATGGCGCCGAGGCCGATGAATCCCGTCTTCATTTCGAATCTCTCGGATGAATTTTCCAGCAAAGAAACCGTCGCGAGCGATGGCAGGCCGTCGTCGGTGGAGCGCAGGAACCGCAGTGTACGTTTGGGTGCTGAGAGGATTCCGAGCACCGCACGGCGGCGGCCTGTCGAGCGCAGTAGGTTTCTATTCGTAAGGCGTTTCGTGCAGATACGTGTAACCCGTGAGTCCCGCCTCCAGCGCCTCGATCATCGCCGCCGACTCCGCCTCGCCCAGGCTTGCCGCCGCGACTTTCGCCGAATAGGTCTCGCGCAGCTCCTTGAGCGAATAACCGACGTAGTCGAGCATCACGTCGGTCGTGTCGCCCTTGCGCTGGCGCACCAGCGTATAGCTGCCGTCTTGCTGCAGACGCAGGTTGGCCGTGTCGGTGTCGCCGAACAGGTTGTGGATATCGCCCAGCGTTTCCTGGTAGGCGCCGACGAGGAAGATGCCGAGCCGGTAGCTCTCGCCGACCTTCGGCGAATGCAGGGGCAAGGAACTGCCGAGCGCCTCGGCCTGCACATAGGTGTCCACGCGACCGTCCGAATCGCAGGTCAGGTCGGCGATCACGCCGCGGCGGTCCGGCATCTCGTCCAGGCGCGCGATCGGCACGATCGGGAAAACCTGATCGATCGCCCAGACGTCGGGAATGGACTCGAACACCGAGAAATTGACGAAATACTTGTCGACCAGGCGCTCGTTGAGTTCGTCCAGCGCCTCGCGATGGCTCTTTTCCTCGCCGGTCAGGCGCGAACGCACCGCGTGGGCGATGGCATAGAACAGGTCGTCGATCAGCGCGCGCTGGGCGAGGCTGATTTGGCCGAGCGAATACAGGGCATAACCTTCCGACAGCGCGTGCAGAGCTTCATGATAGAGCTCCAGCGCCGGGCGCGAATCGAGATCGGCATGCGTCTCGCGCAGGTGGCGCACGACCGGCGGCTCCTGCGCACCGGGCGCCGGCACCGCGCCCATCGGCGCGCGCTCGACTTCCGATACGTTCACCACCATCACGGCGTGATGCGCGGTCATCGCGCGACCGGCCTCGGTGATCATCATCGGCGGCGGCAGTTTGTGCTCCTCGCAGGCCTCGGCCAAGGGCTGCACCAGCGTATGGGCGAACTGGTCGAGACCGTAGTTGACCGAGCAGAAACCGCGCGAGCGCGTGCCTTCGTAGTCGACGCCGAGGCCGCCGCCGGAATCCATGTAGCGGATCGTGCAACCCAGGCGCGAAAGCTCGACGAAATAGCGCACTGCTTCGCGCATGCCATTGGCGATGTCGCGCACGTTGGAGATCTGCGAGCCCATGTGGAAATGCAACAGTTGCAGCGCGTCGAGCATGTCGGCGGCCTTCAAGCGATCGACGAGGTCGAGCACCTGGCGCGGCGACAGCCCGAACTTCGCCTTGTCGCCGCCGCTGTTCTGCAACTTGCCGGCTCCGAGCGTCGCCAGTCGCATGCGCACGCCGAGGCCGGGGCGTACGCCGAGCGCGTTCGCTTCCTCGATGATCAGCGCCAACTCCGAGGGTTTCTCGACAACGAGGAAGGTCTGCAGGCCGAGCTTGCGGCCGATCAGCGCCAGCCGGATGAACTCGCGATCCTTGTAGCCGTTGCAGATCACCACGCTGCCCGGACACGCGAGGCCGAGCACGGCCATCAGTTCCGGTTTCGAGCCCGCTTCCAGACCGAAGCCTTCGCCGCCCTGCCGCGCCAGCTCGCCGGCGACGCCGTAGTGCTGGTTGACCTTGATCGGATAGACCGCCGTATAACCGCCGGCGTAGTCGAGCTCGTCCATCGCCTTGCGGAAAGCCGACTGCAGCTTGCGCAGGCGATCGCCGAGGATGTCGGAAAAGCGCAGCAGCAGCGGCAACTTGAGCCCGGCCGTCGTCGCCTGCTCGATGATTTCCGGCAGCGGCAGCGCCGGGCCATCGGCGCCGCGCGGCAAAGCGCACATGCGGCCCTGCGCATCCACGTCGAAGTAACCGTCCGCCCAGAAGGGCACGGAATAGGTCTGGCGGGCGCGGTCGAGTGACCAGGCGGACATGGGCGGCATTCCTGTCGGCGGGCTGAAAGGGCGCGTATTGTAACCCCCCGCGCCGGGCGGTTTCGCTACAATGCGCGCCCGGCGAAGACCGGCTTTCCCATGAAAGCCGGCACAGGCGGCCTTGTTTACGGACCTTTGAGGAAGACTGATGAGCATCCCTTCATCAACGTGGTTGCACGAGAACTTCGAGCACACCGGCTCGGCCTTCGGCCTGCGCATCGTGCGCAAGCTCGAGGAAGTGCAGTCGCCGTTCCAGAAGATCGAGATGTACGAGAGCAGCGACTGGGGCAACGTCATGCTGATCGACGGCGCGATGATGGTCACCACGCGCGACAACTTCTTCTACCACGAGATGATGGCGCACGCGCCGCTGTACACCCATCCGGCGCCGAAGAACG
>CAYWHO010000009.1:0-20155 GCA_964458195.1 uncultured Arenimonas sp. | reverse complement strand
CTGCCTCGGCAAGAGCACCTACGCGCGCTGCGGCATCATCGTCAACGTCACGCCGCTCGAGCCCGAATGGGAAGGCCACGTGACCCTGGAGTTCAGCAACACCACGCCGCTGCCGGCCAAGATCTACGCCGGCGAAGGCGTCGCCCAGATGCTGTTCTTCCAGAGCGACGAAGTCTGCGAGACTTCGTACAAGGATCGCGGCGGCAAGTACCAGGGCCAGACCGGCGTGACTCTTCCGCGGACCTGAAACCAATACGAGAACGGGACATGGACCAGAATCCTTATGGTGCCCCGCAGGCGCCGCTGCACGAAACCCGGGACGACGGCCTGCGTCTGGCCGATCGCGGCATGCGTCTGGCGGCTGCGATCATCGACACCGTGATCGCCGTCGTGATCCTTCTGCCGATGATGTTCGTCGGCGGATACTTCAACGGCATCATGACCGGTGTGCAGCCGAGTTATGGGGAGCAGGCCCTGTGGGGGCTGATCGGCTTCACCGTGTTCCTGGCCGTGCAGGGCTATCCGCTCAATGCGAGTGGCCAGACCTGGGGCAAGAAGATGCTGAAGATCAAGATCGTCGATCTCGAGGGCAACAAGCCGCCTTTCAGCAAGCTGATCGCGCTGCGCTACCTGCCGACCCAGGCGATCGGGTTCGTTCCTGTCGTGGGCAGCATCTACGGCCTGGTGAACGTGCTTTTCATCTTCCGCGACGACCGCCGTTGCGTGCACGACCTCATCGCCGGGACGCGTGTGGTGATGGCGGACTGAGCCGAATCGCCGTACCGGGACGCGCTTCGTCCCGGTGCGGAGCGCTGCGCCGTGGGCGTGGCCCAAACAGCGCCCGCGGGTGTATCTTGCTTGCCGTACGCCGACGCAAGGGGCCGGGTCGACCACGGAATCGACGACGGGCGATCGGCGATCGGAGCGCATGGCCAATATCCTGATCATCACCCATGCGCACGACCGCTTCCGCGCCTGCGACTACATCCTGCGCAGGTTCGTCCGGCACTGGCTGGCCGCGGGCCATCGCGTTTCGGTGGTGAAGGGCGTGGGAGATTGGCCCGACGCCGACATCGCCTTCCTGCACGTCGATCTGTCGGTCGTTCCCGACGCTTATGCCGAAGCCGCGCAGCGTTATCCGGTCGTCGTGAACGGCGCGGCGACCGATATCCGCAAGCGCATGGTGAGCCGCCACCTGTTGCGTTCCGGGGACGCATGGAACGGCCCGGTCATCGTCAAGACCGACCTGAACTGCGGGGGCTGGCCGGAGCTGCGAATCCACGAGAGGGCGATCGCCGCGCGCAGCACGGAAGGGCGTCTGTCGTCCGACCTTTCCATTCTGTCGACCGAGGCGTATCCGGTCCTGGATTCGCTGCGGGACGTGCCCGATGCCGTCTGGAACGATCGCCACCTTGTCGTCGAGCGTTTCCTGCCCGAGCAGGACGAGCGCGGATACTGGATGCGGACCTGGGTCTTCCTCGGCGATCGCGATCGCTGCAGCCGCCATCTGGGTCGTGATCCGGTGCTGAAAAGCAGCGACATCCTGGCCAGCGAGCCGGCCGTGGTGCCGGACGAACTGCGCGCCGAACGTCATCGCCTGGGTTTCGACTACGGCAAGTTCGACTTCGTCGTGCGCGATGGCATCGCCATCCTGCTCGATGCCAACAAGACGCCCTGGATGCCCGGCGCGGCCCCGGGATTCGAAGCGGCCATCCCGAACCTGGCGGGCGGTATCGATGCGTGGCTGCGCCGGCAGAACGCGGCATGAGCGGCGACGCCGAATCCGGCCTGTCGCGCGACCATTTCGCCCAGATCGTGCGGCAGTGGTCGCATTTCGGCCCGCCCCTGCGACCGTCCGACGGCGACATTCTCGGGATGCAGCGCGCGATCGACGACTTGCCGCGCGCATCGCGCGCCCTGCTGCTCGGACTCACGCCGGAAATCATCGGTTGCCGTTGGCCCGCGGGCACGGAACTGATAGCGGTGGATCACAGCCCCGCGATGATGCGAAGACTGTGGCCGCCCGAACGCGGGCCGGAGGGCGCACGCGCGCTTCTCGCGAGCTGGTGCGCCATGCCCGTTCCCGATCGCAGCATCGACTTCGTGATCGGCGACGGCTGCTACGTGGTATTCGAATTTCCGGACGGGTATCGAGCGTTGACGCGCGAAATCCACCGTGTGCTCCGTCCGCAGGGCCGCTTCGTCATCCGCGTCTTCCTGCGCCCCGACCGCCCCGAGTCGCTGGAGGAGATCGTTGGGGATTTCGAAGGCGGGCGGGTCGGCAGCGTGCACGCGCTCAAGATCCGTCTTTGGGCCGCGATGCACGACGCCGATGGTCCCGGCACGCGTCCCGAGGACGTGCGCCGCGCCTGGCAGCATTTTCCGCCGGTGCCGGCCGGATTGGTCGGGAAGACCGGTTGGACGCCCGAGGAAATCGCGACGATCGAAAGTCCGCGCTCGCCCGACGCGCGCTACTTCCTGCCGACCCTGCCGGAGTTCCGCGCGCACATGTCGCCGTGGTTCGCCGAGCTCGAATTCGCCAGTGCAGGTGGCCACGAACTCGCGCAGCGCTGCCCGACGTTCGTGTTCGAAGCCAGGCCGGATTCGGCGGCCGACTGAGCCATCTTCGGTCCGGACGCGACGGCGCCCCGGCGCTTTCGTTATGCCGATGCGGCGGTACTTTCGCGCGGTTGCGAGCGCCGCGGGATGCGTCGCGACGACGGCTCAGGCGACCTTTCGCAGGTAGAACGATCCCGGCTCGCGCTCGGGCGAAAGGTAAGGCGCCACTCGTTTCAGTTCCGCGTAGTGGTTGTGCTGCAGGTAGTTCAGCGCGCCGATGATTTCCCAGTCCCGGTTGTGGCAGAGGAAGGCTTCGAGCAGATACTGTTCGTTCCAGAACAGCACTTTCTCCTGCAGCCACGAGCTCAGATAGTTGCGAGGCGAGAATATGTCGTGCACGTGCACGATCACGCCCTTGCGCAGAGTCGGCAGCAGCTCGAGATACTCGAACAGAACGTCGCCTTGCGGCCGGATGATGTGCGAGGAATCGATGAAGAGGATGTCGTTTTCGCCGAGTTCGGAGAAGAACGATACGGCGACATCCTCCACCTTCTTGCGAACGACCGAGACGCCCGTTTGCTCCAGCCAGGGCATTTCGTACGGCTCGATGCACACGTGACGGCAGGAATAGCCGGCGTCTTCGGCCCGGTTCATGGCGATGGCCTTGCGTGCCATCAAAGTCGAGTGGCCGCTGCCTATCTCGAAAATCCGGGCCGGCTTCCTGGCGCGGATCAACTGGTACCAGTACTCCGCATCGCCGGACAGGAATGCGCCGTTGTCGAGATGGAAACTGTGGTCGCCGGTGGGGCGCGACGGAAGATCGGCCAGCTCTCCGGCGTAGTGCATGTTCTGCAGCTCCGCCAGCTGCCCTTCCAGGTTCCAGTCGATGCCGGGCAAGGCGCGGTCGCTGGAAAAGTCTTGGGCCGGCTGCCGATGGTCGAACTGCGGCTCGTAGTAATGATTGCGAATGGGGAAGACGCCGATCTGCAGCAGCATCTTCCGGCAGCGCGGCAAACGATGCACGCCGATGGCCCGGATCGCGCCCAGGAGCCGGCCGGCGGGGTAGACCAGGGGCATCAACGCTAGGTCGATCAAGGGGAGTGCCTTGCGCACGGCATTCTTCATCGCGGTTCCGGTTTCGGCGGCGTCAGCCTGCGATCCTACCTTTTCCGCCCGGCCGGGTCTTTCTCGTTCCGGTCAGGCAATCGCCGCTCGGGGCATGCTTGGCGTCAGTCGGACGCCGATCGCTGCCAATGCGTCCGCAGCGTCGCGATGCGTCGGTCGAGCTCGGGCGGATCGAAACGCCGCGGCGGGCCGCTGCCCCACACTGGCCCGGGCCAGGCGGCGTCGCCTTCGCGGCGGGCCACCACGTGCACATGCAACTGCCGCACGCTGTTGCCCAGCGCGCCGATGTTGAGCTTGTCGCAGGGCTGGAGGCCGCGCAGCAGGCTGGCGGCCTGGTTGATCTCGGCCAGCAGCAGGCGTTGCTGGCCGCCGGGCAGATCGATCCATTCGCTGGCCGCGGCGATCCGCGGCACCAGGATCAGCCAAGGAAAACGCGCATCATCCATCAACCGCAACTGCGACAGCGGTCCGTCGGCGATATGGGCGGAATCGGCGGCGAGACGGGCGTCGAGCACGAAGCCCGCGGAACTCATCGCCGGAAGATCTTCTGCAGGAAGGACAGCGTGCGCTGGAGCGCCTGCTGCGAGACGTCGGCATTGTAGTCGGCGCGCTGGTCGCAGTTGAAGCCGTGGCCCGCGGGCCAGACGTGGATTTCGGCGCTGGGCAGGTGGTCGCGATGCGCCTGCACGTCTTCCGGCGAAATCAGCGGGTCGGTCTCGCCGAAGTGCAGCATCAGCGGCGCCTTCGGGCGTTCGCGCAGGAAGGGCACGGTGCGCGCGCCGTAATAGCTCACGCAGGCCAGGCCGAAACGCGCATTGGCGAGGAAGGCCACGGTGCCGCCCCAGCAGAAACCGACCGATGCGACGCGCAGGCCGGTCGCATCGAGGTAGTCGAACGCGGCGCGCACGCCATCGAGGCCGCCGTTGAAACCGAGTTTCTCGACCAGCTCCCGGCCACGCTCGACACTGGCTTCGTCGTAGCCCAGTTCCGTATGCGGACTGACGAGGTCGAACAGGGCCGGCGCCACCGTGTGGTAGCCGTAATGCGCGAAACGGTCGGCCTGCTGCCTGATGTGGGAGTTGACGCCGAAGATCTCCTGCACCAGCACGATGCCGCCGCGCGCGCCGGACGGCGGCTTGGCTTCCCAGGCGGAGATTCTTCCGTGGCGCGTACTGAGCGATATCGTGCTCATGCCTGTCCCCCTCGACCCCAGGCCCCAGCATAGCGCCGGTCGGGGCCGCTGTCAGGGGTATAATCGCGCCCCCGCCGCAGAGCCGGCCCGGTACACGCACGCCATGTCGCTTTCGCAACCCAAAGTCGGCTTCGTCAGCCTCGGCTGCCCGAAGGCCCTGGTCGACTCCGAACGCATCCTCACCCAGTTGCGGGTCGAGGGCTACGACATCGTGCCGACCTACGACGATGCCGACGTCGTGGTGGTCAATACCTGCGGCTTCATCGACTCCGCCGTGGCCGAATCGCTCGACGCCATCGGCGAGGCGCTGGCCGAGAACGGCAAGGTCATCGTGACCGGTTGCCTGGGCAAGCGGCCGGAGGTGATCCGGGAATCGCACCCCGGCGTGCTGTCCATTTCCGGCCCGCAGGACTACGCCAGCGTGATGAGCGCCGTGCATCTTGCCTTGCCGCCGAAGCACGATCCCTTCCTCGACCTGGTGCCGCCGCAAGGCATCAAGCTGACGCCGAAGCACTACGCCTACCTGAAGATCTCCGAAGGCTGCAACCACCGCTGTAGCTTCTGCATCATCCCGTCCATGCGCGGCGATCTCGTCTCGCGCCCGGTCGACGAGGTGTTGCGCGAGGCCGAGAAACTGGCGATGGGCGGCGTCAAGGAACTGCTGGTCGTTTCTCAGGACACCAGCGCCTACGGCGTGGACCTCAAGTACGCCGAGCGCGAATGGCGCGGCAAGCCCTGGCAGACGCGGATGAAGTCGCTGTGCGAAGGCTTGTCGGAGCTCGGACTCTGGACGCGCCTGCACTACGTGTACCCGTATCCGCACGTGGACGACGTCATCCCGCTGATGGCGGAGGGCAAAGTCCTTCCCTACCTGGATATTCCTTTCCAGCACGCCAGCCCGCGCATCCTGAAACTGATGAAGCGGCCCGGCGCGATCGATCGCACCATCGAGCGCATCGCGCGCTGGCGCGAGATCTGCCCCGAGCTGACCATCCGCAGTACTTTCATCGTCGGTTTCCCCGGCGAGACCGACGACGACTTCGAACAACTGCTCGATTTCATCGATGAGGTCGAGCTCGACCGCGTCGGCGCATTCGCCTACTCGCCGGTGGAGGGCGCGGCCGCCAATGCGCTGGCCGACCCGGTGCCGGAAGCGCTCAAGCAGGAGCGTCTGGCCCGGTTCATGGCCCTGCAGGCCGAGATCAGCGCGGAAAAGCTCGAGGGCAAGGTCGGCTCGATGCAGCGCTGCCTGGTGGATTCGGTCGACGGCGATCTCGCCATCGCCCGTTCCATGGCCGATGCGCCGGAAATCGACGGCACGGTGCAGATCCAGGATGGTGCGGCGCTGAAGCCGGGCCAGTTCGTCGACGTGCGCATCATGGGCGCCGACGAGCACGATCTGTTCGGCCTCGTGGGCTCCGAAGAAGACTGATCACGCGAGGAAATACGATGCGCTTCGTCCTGTCCGTCGCCTGCCTGCTGTTCTCCGCCGCCGTCGCCGCCAAAGGGCCGCCGCCGGCGACCAACGAGGAACTCGCGGCCTATCTGCCGGACGGCGCGATCGTCGAAGCGCGGATCGACGCCGATTTCAACGGCGACGGCATGAGGGACATCGCCATCGTCTCGGCCAACGACGACGTGCGCGTGCTGACGGCGTTCCTGGCGTATGCCGACGAATACAACATGGGTTTCGAGCCGATCGGGCAGGGCGGGCTCGATGTCGGTCCGCTCGGTGCGGCCAGCCTGCGCATGCAGAAGAACGTGCTAGTGCTGGAAGACCTGACCGGCGGCACGTCGGCGACGAGTTCCACCTATCGTTTCCGCTTCGATGCGGCCGAGTCGAAAATGCGCCTCATCGGCCTCGATGCCGAGTACTACAGTCGCACCTTCCAGCACGGCAGCCGCAAGCTCAGCTTCAATTACCTGACCGGCGATCGCGTCGAACAGGTGTCGGAACTGGGCAAGAAGGAAGACGAGGCGCTGGTGCCCGGTCCGGAAAAACGCAGCAAGGGCAAGCCGCAGAAGATCTGGCTCGATGTCATTCCGAGCCCGGAAGAGCTGCTGCTCGGAGACCGGTAACGGGCGCGCCGCTGCCGGGCGTCAGCTTGCGGTCGGTGCCTCGTAGGCCACGGCGACGATGACGAAACGCGCCGGACCGCCTGGCAGCATCACGTCGAACTCATCGTCCCGCCGTTTCTTCAAGGCCGCGCGCGCCAGTGGCGAATCGATGCTGATGTAACCGAGCGCGGCATCGGTTTCGTCCGGGCCGACGATGCGATAGCGCACGCATTCGCCGCTGTCCTCGCGTTCGATCTCGAACCAGGCGCCGAAGAACACCGCTTCGCGATCGGCCGGGAGCTGTTCGGCCACTTTCAGCGCCTCCAGGCGCTTGCTCAGGTAGCGCACGCGCCGATCGATCTCGCCGAGCTGTTTCTTGCGGTACTGGTATTCGGCGTTCTCGGAACGATCGCCTTCGGCCGCCGCCGCACTCAGGGCGCGCACTACTTCCGGGCGTTTCTCGCGCCAAAGATGATTCAGTTCGTCGCGCAGGCGTTCGAAGCCTTCGCGCGTGATGATCGCGGTCGAAGACTCGGGCGGCGGACGCCAACGCGACATCGTCCTGGGCCTAACGCTTGCCGCCGAAGATCCCGCCGAGGATGCCGCGCAGGATCTGCCGTCCGAGACCATTGGCGACCGTGCGCGTGGCCGATTTCGCCGCCGCCTCGATCGCGCCCTGGCGCCGTTTCGTGCCCCAGAGGAATTCGTCCAACTTCGACGGTTTCTCCGGCTCGGGTTTTTCCGCCGGTGCAGGCGCCGGCTTCGCGTCGCCATTCTTCGGCGCTGGCGGCGTTGCGGCGTTTTCGTCGGCACGTTTGTTCAGGATTTCGTAGGCCGACTCGCGGTTCACGGCCGCGTCGTACTTCGCGCCGACCGGACTGCGTGCGCGCACGGTGGCGCGCTCTTCCGGCGTGATCGCGCCCATGCGGCAACGCGGCGGCGCGATCAGGGCGCGTTCGACCGGCTTGGGGATACCCTTGTCCTGCAGCATCGACACCAGGGCTTCGCCAACCGCGAGTTCGCCGATCACCTTGGCCACGTCCAGCTTCGGGTTCTGCACGAAGGTTTCCGCCGCCGTTTTCACCGCTTTCTGGTCGCGCGGCGTATAGGCGCGCAGTGCGTGCTGGATGCGGTTGCCGAGCTGGCCCAGGATCACGTCGGGCACGTCGTCGGGATTCTGCGAGCAGAAATACACCCCCACGCCCTTCGAACGTATCAGGCGCACGACCTGTTCGACCCGCTGCTGCAGCGCCGCCGGGCAATCGTCGAACAGCAGGTGCGCCTCGTCGAAGACGAAGACGAGCTTGGGCTGCTCGAGATCGCCGACTTCGGGCAAGCGCTCGAACAGTTCGGACAGCAACCAGAGCAGGAAGCTCGAATACAGCCGCGGCTTCAGGATGAGCTGGTCGGCCGCGAGCAGGTTGATGATGCCGCGCCCCGACATGTCCTGGCGCATGATGTCGGCGAGGTCGAGCGCCGGCTCGCCGAAGAATTCCTCGCCGCCCTGTTGTTCCAGCCGCAGCAGGGCGCGCTGGATCGCCGCCACCGAGGCAGGACTGACGAGTCCGTACTGTTTCGAGATCTCGCTCTTGTGTTCGGCCACGAAACCGAGCAGGGCGCGCAGGTCTTCCAGGTCGAGCAGCAGCAGGCCACGGTCGTCGGCGAGCTTGAAGGCGATGTCGAGCACGCCCGACTGCGTTTCGTTCAGTTCGAGCACGCGCGCGAACAAGGTCGGGCCGAATTCCGACACCGTCGTGCGGATCGGATGGCCGAGCTTGCCGTACAGGTCCCAGAACACGACCGGGCTGGCTTCGTTCGCGTATCCTTCCACGCCGATCTGCTGGATGCGCGCGGCGAGTTTTTCGTTCATGTTGCCCGGCATCGCGAGGCCGCTGATGTCGCCTTTCACGTCGGCCATGAACACCGGCACGCCCATGCGGGAGAAGCCTTCGGCCATCACCATCAAGGACACCGACTTGCCCGTGCCGGTAGCGCCCGCCACCAGGCCATGCCGGTTGCCGTACTTGCCGAGCAGATGAACCGGGACCTCGCCCTTGCCGATCAGGATGTCGCCCATGGAATTCTCCGTGAATGCGTTCATTCTAGTGGACTGTAACAGTCATGGCGGAAGTGGATTCGCGAAGGGATCGTGGTGACGAGTGAAGAGCAAGTACGCCGCCGCGAGGCCCAGCGAGCCACTGTCGAAATGGCTGTTACGGTCCACTAGAGCCTGTCCGTGACGCAAGGCATGGTTGTCTGCCATTGCCGGGAACCGGTACCCTCGGGATTGTTCCAAGGAGGCACCATGCCTGCCATCAATCCCCCCGTGCTGTCCCTCCTCGCCGCTGCCGCTTTCGCGCTGGCGAGCCCCGCAACCCAGGCGGCCCGTGTCGACAAGGCCCAGGAGCTGCAACAGCAGCTCGATGCCGCCAGCCAGCGTTATGTCGAAGCGCAACTGAAGCTGCGCAAGGGCGACGAAACCGCCATGGCCGCGATGAGCAAGGCGCTGGAAGACATCGAAGACCTGTCCCAGCAATGCCTGAAGCAAAAAGGCTGCGGCCCGGGCAAGGTCATCGGCGTTTACGAGGGCCTGCTGAAGCAGCACGATCTCGGCCCGCAGGAAACCCTGGCCGGCGAAGAAGGCGACGAGGACGAAGGACATCCGATCTCGCCGATCGTGGCCGGCTCGCCGGAGGCGCAGCGCAGTCTCAACCTGCTCGACGGCGGCCACCAGTTCGACCGCATGGTGGAAACCACCGAGCCGATCCAG
The DNA here is from genome assembly GCA_964458195.1 of uncultured Arenimonas sp. GTDB lineage: Bacteria > Pseudomonadota > Gammaproteobacteria > Xanthomonadales > Xanthomonadaceae > Arenimonas. The sequence continues at coordinate 10,451 of CAYWHO010000009.1, read as the reverse complement.
GTCGCGATCCGCGACTGGCTGACGACGCAGCGCGCCTTCCTGATCGACGCCTGGGAAAACTACCAGTACATGCGCTACCTGATGTGGCCCGAATACGAACGCGCGGGGCTGCCGGAAGCCCTGCTGTTCGGCATCATGGCCAAGGAGTCGGGCGGCAAGGTGCATGCGATCTCGCGCGCCGGCGCCAGCGGGCCGCTTCAGTTCATGTACGCGACCGGCACGCGGTTCGGTCTCGGTCGCGATGGCACCGGTTTCGACACGCGCTTCGATCCGCAGTACGCCGCGCGCGCCAACGCCTCCTACATCAACGAACGCTTCGCCGAGCTCAACCGCAATCTCGAATACACCGTCGCCGCCTACAACGGCGGCGAAGGCCGGGCGGCGCGCCTGTACGCGGCCAATGGCGGCGCCAGCTTCTGGTCGCCGCAGGTGTATCCGCAGCTGCCGGCGGAAACGCGCGACTACGTGCCGGCCGTCATCGCGGCCGCGTGGTTGTTCCTGCATCCGAAACAGTACGGGCTCGAGTTCCCCAAGATCGACACCACTCCCGGCACTTTCCAGCTCGCGCGCGCCAGTTCGATCAACGAACTGACGATCTGCCTGGGCAACGGCGGCAGCCGCGACGGCTGGTTCCGCGTGCTGCGCAACCTCAATCCGCGGTACGAGCCGACCGACTACATCCCGCAGGGCACGGTCATGCGCGCGCCGAAACGCGTGGTCGATCTTTATCGGAACCAGTGCGTGCAGGGCGAGCGCGCGATCCTGGCCAACCAGCTGGTCAACGCCAGCAAGTACGTGCCGCCTTCCCTGGTCGGAACGCCGGAGGGTGCGCAATTGCTGACCTCGGCGCCGGCGCCGGGCAAGGCGAAAGCCCCGACGCGCACGCGCGAGCATCGCGTCAAGCGCGGCGACAGCCTGATGGCGATCGCGCGCGAGTACAGCTGCGACCTGACGGTGCTGGCGAAGGAGAATCGTCTCAAGGGCCCGAACTACATGCTCAAGCCGGGTCAGCGACTGAAACTGAAGGGTTGCGAGGGCTGAGGCGATGGACGAGATCGCCTGGCGCATCGTCGACCGATACGTCAACGCGATCGAGGCGCACATCGTCCGTGGCCGCCTGGAAGCGGAAGGGATTCCCGCCGTGGTCGGCAACGAACACCTGGTGACGCAGAACTGGTTGCTGTCGTTGGCGACCGGTGGCGTCGTGGTGCGGGTGCCTGCGGAAATGCTCGAGGACGCCCGGGCCGTCATCGCCGGGATAGACGATGGCGAATTTGCCGAGCCCGGCGAAACCTGCCCGCGTTGCGGTGGTTCGCTCAGCCTGCCTTCGCATAGCCTGACGCGGGAAGTCGCGCTGGTATCGGCGACACTGCTGGCTTTTCCATTGCCGTTTCGCGGGCCGGGTTATTGCTGCCCTGTTTGCGATCGATGAGGGCCTTTCGCCGCATCGCCCTCGGTGCATTGGCTTGCGTTCTGCTCGCCTACCTCGGCGCGATGGCGTTGCTGTATTCGTCGCAAGACCGCCTGCTCTATTTCCCGCAGGCATTGCAGCGCGAACCCACGGCCGAAGTGTTTCGCTGGCGAAGCGGCGATCTCGACCTGCGCGGCTGGGCGATCAACCCCGGGCAACCGCGGGCGCTGCTGTATTTCGGCGGGAATGGCGAAGCGGTGGAGCTCGATTCGTTCGATTTCCGCGATTTGATTCCCGGCACCAGCGTCTACCTGTTGCCTTATCGGGGCTATAGCGGCAACCCGGGCCTGCCGAGCGAAAAAGCCCTGCTCGCCGATGCGTTGGCGGCCTACGACGCCATCGCCATGCGCCACGCCGGCATCGACGTGATGGGACGGAGCCTGGGTTCGGGCGTGGCGGTGCATGTCGCGGCGGAAAGGCCGGTGGGCAAGCTGTTGCTGGTCACGCCTTTCGACAGCGTCGTCCGGGTCGGGCAGGAAATGTACCCCTACTTTCCGATCTCGTGGCTGGCGAAGGATCGCTACGATTCGTACCAACGCGCGCCGCGGGTGCGAGCGAAGGTGCTGCTGATGGTCGGCGCCGCAGACACGCTGGTCCCGCCGGCGCACAGTCGGGCGCTGGCCGACAGTTTCGCGTCGCCGCCGCCGACCTGCTTCTTCGCCGGCCGCGGCCACAACGATATCTCGCGCTCGCCCGATTACTGGCCGATGGTGCGGCGGTTTTTCGCCAACGAAGCGCCCTGTGCGCGCGCTGCAACGGCCAGCGCGCGAGCGACGGGCAAGGCGCGACGCTGACGCGGAGCCCTGGCGAGGGAAGGGGCGACGCTACGACGTGTTCTTCGATCTCGTTCAAGCATTCGTGAATTGCCCCTTGCCGGGGCGCGTCGCCAGTTGCCAGAATCGGCCCCTTTTTGAGAACGGACGGTCAATCCATTGGGCATTCGCAACTTCAAGAGCTGGTTCTTGTTCGCCGCGGCATTTCTTCCCTCGTGGTACCTGCAAGCGGCAGAGCCTTCGGAAAAGCAACGAGCTCGGGTGCTCGTGGTGATCCAAGGAACACGAGATGGTCTCCAGGCGTACTATTTTTCCAAGACTGCCGGGCAGGTGGGCAGTATTTTTGGGCTGGTTGGCGCCGTCGCCGCCTCCGGGCAGGCCGTGAGAAAAGGCCCTCGTTTGAATGGTGTGGTAGGCCAATACGATCGTGGCGCGGTTCTGGAGCGCGCGTTCGAGCAAGCCGTGACGGCCAAATACCCGGTGCTCGACATTGACGCCAGAGTGGATTCCGTACCTGCAGGCGCAGAAAAGAAGGCGCTGATGAAGCAAGCCGAGGCGGACGGATTCCGCTACCTGATCGTGTTCGAGGACAAATTTTCCGGGGTGCACACCATCGATGCCTTTGCCAGGGACGACACGGTTGCCGTCCTGTTGCAGGGAGAGTTTCAGATCTTCGACTTGGAAGGTGGAAAGAGCATGCTCAAGGTGCCGGTGAGTTCTTACAGCTCTGAGAGGCAGGCGCTGGAATCGGCCGTCGAGAACCCGGCATTCTTCATCGGCCAATACCCGGGGGTCGCGGACCGGTTGGCGGTCGGCGTGTTCTCCGAGCTTTATCGCGTCGACCTTCTGCACAAGATGGCGGAGACCGTGGGGCGTGGCGACGAAGTGCCGGCGTTCAGCACAGTGCTGGCGAAGTACGCGCCACCCGTCCGGATCAGTGTTGAGCCGCCGCGCAAGTGGCGAGTAGGTGGACTGAAGTCGCCTTACGGACGCAGTGTGGAGCCGTCCGGCGACCTGAACGCCAGGCTCGCCGTGATATTCGAAGTGGACCTGCTGGTGCCCGAGTTGGGACTGAAGGCGGACAGCATGGAGGAGTACATGGCGATCGTTGCCGGCCGAATGTCGAACGCGGGATTCGATGCCAGCACCTTGGTGCCGTACGAGGGCATCATTCAGCCAGGGCTGGAGGGTTATTCGGCCTATGCAATCCGACGGCAGATGGGTGATGGCGGAAATATCATTTTCGTCAAGCGACTGGACGATACTTACACGGCATTGATCAGCGTGGTCACGACGGACAAGCTGGACTGGCTGACAGAGCAGCACAAGGCCGCGATCGAAGCCGCAATCCGTGGCGGTACGATTTCGATCCAGTCCGCCGCGAATTGAATCGCTGCGCCTTGTCTCTACGACAGGGCGCAACTCGCAGGCTGTCTTACAACGAATCCCAACCCGGACGGGGCGCGAAACGGCTGCCGTAACGCGCGGCGAGGACTTCCAGCCGCGCTTTCAGCTCCGGCGCACCGACCGATTTGATGTGTTCGATCGGGCCGCCTCGGAAAGGCGCGAAACCGGTGCCGAAGATCACGCCGGCGTCGAGCAGGTCGGCATCGGCGACGACGCCGTCATGCAGGCAGCTCACGGCTTCGTTGAGCATGGCGAGGATCAGACGATCCTCGAGATCGACCGGCGCCTCGTAGTCCTTCGGCACCTCGGGCTTTACCGCGCGACCGTCCTTCCACGTGTAGAGACCCTGGCCGTCCTTCTTGCCGCGCTTGCCGGCCTCCACCTTGAACGCCTCCGGCAGGCTCTGGCCGTGGAACTCCGCCATGATCTTGCCGACGCTGGCGGCGACGTCGAGGCCGACGGTGTCGACCAGTTCGATCGGTCCCATCGGCATGCCGAACTTCAGCGCCGTCTTGTCGATGACGGGGCCCGGGATGCCTTCGCTATGCGCGAGGATGGCCTCGAGCATGTAAGGCGCGAGGATGCGATTGACCAGGAAGCCCGGCGTGCCGGCGACCGGGACCGGCAATTTGTCGATCGCCCGGCAGAAGGCGGCGAGGCGGCGTTCCATTTCCGGCGCCATGAAATCGTGCTTGACGATTTCGACCAGCGGCATCAAGGCCACCGGGTTGAAGTAATGCAGGCCGGCGAATTGCGATTGCTTCTTCAGGTTGGCGCGCAGGTCCGTCAGCGGGATCGAACTGGTGTTGGAGACCAGCAAGGCCTCCGGCTTCATCGTTTCTTCGAGCTTGGCGTACAGCGCGCGCTTGGCGTCGAGATTTTCGAAGATGGCTTCGATGATCAGGTCGGCCTTGGCTACCCCAGTGCCTTCCACATCGGCGTTCAATCGCGCGGTGGCGGCGGCGCGCTTGGTTTCGTTCCTGATCTTCTTCTCGAACAGTTTCGCGGCCCGGTCCATCGCCGGTTGGATGTACTGCATCTCGCGGTCCTGCAGCGTGACGTCGAAACCGCGCAACGCGCACCAGGCGGCGACGTCGCCGCCCATGACGCCGGCGCCGATGACGTGCACATGCGAGATTCCATGATCCTTGCCGCCCAGTCCCTTGAGCCGGTCCATCAGGAAGAACACGCGGATCAGGTTGCGCGCGGTCGAGGTCTGCGCCAGCTTCACCACCGAACGCGCCTCGGCCTTCAGCGCGGCGTGGATCGATTGTCCGCCGGACTTCTGCCAGGTCGAGATCAGCAGGAATGGCGCCGGATAATGTTCCTTGCGCGCCTTGCGGCTGGTCGCCTTGACGATCTGCGGGGCGAGGATCTGTCGCGCCAGCCAGGTATTCGTCGCCCAGGCCATGAATCGCTGCTTGAACGGGCGCTGGGCCCCACGCTGGATCAGGCCGAGCGCGGCCTCGAGCAGCATCGGAGGATCGACCACGCGATCGACCACGCCCATCGCCTTGGCCGACGAGGCCGATAGGGACCGGCCGGTCAGCATCAGGTCCATCGCGGCCGGCGCGCCGATCAGGCGCGGCATACGCACGCTGCCGCCCCAACCGGGATAGATGCCGAGCTTGATTTCCGGCAGGCCGATACGCGTACTGTCGTCGTTGCTGGCGACGCGATAGCGGCAGGCCAGAGAGATTTCCGTGCCGCCGCCCATGCAATGACCGTGGATGACCGCGACGGTTGGGCAGCGCAGCTCGGCCAGGCGCTGGAAAACGAGTTGCCCGCGGCGGATCCAGTCTTCGGTCTGGCCCCTGGCTTCGATCTCGCCGAAGGTTTCGATGTCGGCGCCGGGAATGAAGCCCGCCGCCTTGCCGGAGCGGATCACGACGCCCTTGGGCAAGTCCAGCGCGATGCGCTCGAGCATCGAGTCCAGTTCGTCGATCACCGCGCGCGAAAGGGCATTCACGCCTTTGTCGGCACGGTCCAGCGTCAGGACCAGGACCCCGTCGGCGCGGCGCTCGGGTTTCCAGTGGAGAAGGCGGAGGCCGTCGAACATAGGCTGTTCCATACGTCGGAGTAGGGTGCGAAGGCCGTATCATCGGGGGCCGACCGCAGCCGGTCAATCGTTTGTTTGACCGGCCGTGAACTTTTACCGCATCGCACGGTCAATCAGGCGGCCCCCCGGGTCGCAAGGAGCAGCGGCCCGGATGGGCGACAACGAACTGGACCTGGAACTGGTCAAGCGTGTTCAGCGCGGCGACAAGACGGCGTTCGATCTGCTGGTGCGCAAGTACCAGCATCGTATCGGTGCCGTCATCGGTCGCTTCGTGCCCGATTACGCCGAAAGCCAGGATATCGCCCAGGAGGCCTTCATCCGCGCCTATCGCGCGATCGGCAATTTCCGTGGCGACGCCCAGTTCTACACCTGGCTCTACCGGATCGCCGTGAACACCGCAAAGAACCACCTCGTCGCCGCCAAACGCCGTCCGCCCAGCTCGGACGTGGAAGCCGACGAGGCCGAACACTACACCGGCGCCCAGCGCCTGCACGATTTCGACACGCCCGAACACGAAATGCTGCGCCAGGAGATCGCCCGCGAAGTGAGCGAGACGGTGGCGCAACTTCCGGAGGAGCTTCGCCAGGCGATCACGCTGCGCGAACTGGAAGGATTGTCGTACGAGGAGATCGCCGAGATGATGGACTGCCCCATCGGTACCGTGCGATCGAGAATTTTCCGCGCCCGCGAAGCGATCGACGCCCGCCTGCGCCCCCTGATGGACCGAGAGCGAGTACGCCCATGACCCCCCGCACGAACGAACTCGACGAAACCCTCCGCGCGCAGCTCTGCGCCTGGATGGATGGCGAATTGCCCGCCGACGAAACGCGCTTTTTCGAGCGTCGTCTCGCCAGCGACCCCGCGCTGCGCGCCGCCTGGGAACGCATGCAGCTCGCCTCCGCCTGCCTGAAGGGCCATGCTTTCCGGCCGATGCCCAATGCGCTTGCCGAAGGCGTGGCGGCGGCACTGGCAGCCGCGCCGCCGCAACGGCGCCTCTGGTGGGGCCATGCGGTCGCGGCTTCCGTCGTGCTGCTGGCACTGGCGGTCGCGCCGCGCGTGCTGAAGTCGCCCGATCGCAGCGACATCGCCGATCCGGCGATCGCCGCTGCGACCGTGCCTGTGAATGCCATCGCCACGCCGGCTTCGGCGGACCTGGTGGCGGTCGTGTCGCCGACCACGGCCCCGGCCGCGCGCGTTACCGAAGCGACCGCCGCAGTCGATGCCGGCGCGTCGTCGGCGCGCTCCCTGTCGGCTTCTTCCGATGCGATCAGGGTCGCCCTGGATACGACCCCGGCTATGCGCGAGACGCCGATGCCGCTGGATGCCACGCAATCGCCGAGCGAATTCCCGCTGGTGGAGACGGGGGCGAAGTCCTGGCCGAAATCGCCCCTGGCGCGCTCGGGCAACGATCCCGCGCTCGAAGCCTATCTCGTGCGCCACAACCAGATGCTCTCCGGCGACAGCCTGGGCGGCTTCGTTCCCTATGTGGACGTGGTCGCCAACGAAACCAGCGAAACCACCGATGCAGCGGCCGCCGACCCGGCGAAGGACGCGCAGCGGTGAGGTTGCGCGCGCTGTCCTTCGCGCTGCTGGCGGCGTTCGCGTCGCCGGTGTTGGCCGCCGATCCGCCCGCCTCGCAGGGCTGGGTCGCCGGCGCGAAGGCCTGGGTGAGCGGTCTGTGGTCGAAACCGGCGGGCAACTGGCTCGAACGCATCGGGCCGGCGTTGCGCGAACAGAACTACCAGGGAACGCTGGTCATCGTGTCCGGCAATCGCGTCGAGACCGTCGCGGTTTTCCACGCCTACCAGGACGGGCGCGAGCGCATGCGCATGCTCACGCTCAGCGGCGCGCGCCGCGAGGTCGTGCGCGACAACCGCGTCGTGATGGTGATCGGCTCGCAGCCGCAGGCGGTGGGCTACGACAGCAATACCGCCGGGCAATGGAATCCGGCCGAAAAATTCGCCGACGCCGCCCGCCTGCAGTCCTACCAGGCCAAGCTCGGCGGCACGGCACGCGTCGCGGGACGCGAGGCGCAGGTCATCGAGCTGCAGGCGAAAGACGAGTGGCGTTACGGCTTTCGCCTCTGGCTCGACAAGGAAACCGCCCTGCCGCTGCGCATCGCCCTGCTCGGCGAAGCCGGACTGCCGCTGGAACAGATCGCGTTCACGGAGTTGCGCCTGGGCACCATGCCCAGCGACAGCGATCTTCGCGCCTCCTCCCAGCGCGGGCTGCAGCGTGTGCAATCGCTCGAGGCCGGCAAGGAAACCGATCCGCGCTGGCGCGTGCAATCGCCGCCGCCGGGTTTTCGGTTGACTGCCGCGCGTCATCTCGGCGAATCGGTGCAACTGCTGTACAGCGATGGCCTCGCCAACGTGTCGGTCTACATCGAGCCGGCTTCGCCGCAACAGCGCGGCGAATCCACCATGCGGCGCGGCGCGGTGAATGCCTATTCGGTTTCGCGGGGCGGACGGCGCGTCGTGGCCATCGGCAAAGTGCCGGCGGCGACCGTGGCGCAGTTCGCGCGCGGCGTACAGGCGCCGGCCGTCCGCCGCGGCGATGGCTGAGCGCGCCGCGCGCGTCGCCGACGTTTCGGGCGGGCGGGCGACGCTCCGCTTGCTGGGCGACCGCTGCGCGGATTGCAGCGCCGGTTGCGGCGGCCGCTGCAGCGTCTTCGCTACCGACGATGCCGGTGGCTTGTCGATCGTCGCCGATTCACTCGGACCGGGCGACGTCGGGCGCGACGTCGTGCTACGCCTGGACGACGATGCCCTGCGTCGCGCGGCCTGGTCCGGTTACGGCCGTGCCCTGGTCGGATTGCTGCTCGGCGCCGGCGCCGGCGCGCTGCTGGGGTTGGGCCTGCCGGCGCTCCAGGACGTGCTGACCTTGGCCGGCCTGCTGTCCGGAACTTTCATCGCCATCGCGTTTCAAAATCCGCGGACTCCCGAACCGCAGCTGATCGATCCATCCACGACAAGACACGACCGATCCTGATCCCATGAAGACCATGCCCCGCATCGCCCTCACGTTTTCCTCCTTCGCCCTGGCCGGATTGCTCTATGCGCAATGGCACGAGCGCGCCAGCGCCGACGCGGCGCCCGCGAGCCTCGCGCAGGCTATCGCGGCGCAGAGCACCGCGCCCGCGGCCGACGCGCCGCTGGTCAATCTTCCCGACTTCTCGCGCCTGGTCGAGCAGGCCGGCCCGGCCGTCGTCAATATCGAAGCGAGCATCGGCGGCGGCGATCGTCGCCAGGCGGCCGCCGGTTCCGACGACGAAGAGGAAGGCGGCGACGACGAGCGCGTCGCGCCCGGCGAAGAAGACATGCCGGAATTCTTCAAGCGCTTCTTCGGCCAGCCCGGCGGACCGGGCATGCCGCAGCCGCGTCGTCGCGGCACCTCGTTCGGCACCGGCTTCGTGATCTCGACCGATGGCTACGTGCTGACCAATCATCACGTGATCGATGGCGCCGACGAAGTCATCGTGCATTTCAACGACCATCGCGAACTGAAAGCGAAGGTGATCGGCAGCGACCAGACCTCGGACGTCGCCGTGCTCAAGGTGCAGGCCGACAACCTGCCGACGCTGCGCCTGGGCGATTCGCGCAACCTCAAGCCCGGCCAGTGGGTGATGGCGATCGGTTCGCCCTTCGGGTTCGATCACTCGGTCACCGCCGGCGTGGTGAGCGGCCTCGGTCGCCCGAGCCTGGACAACAGCCAGCGCTACGTTCCCTTCATCCAGACCGACGTGGCGATCAACCGCGGCAATTCCGGCGGCCCCTTGCTGAACACGCGCGGCGAAGTGGTCGGCATCAATTCGCAGATTTTCTCCAACTCCGGCGGCTACATGGGCGTCAGTTTCGCGATTCCGATCGAGGTCGCGATGAACGCCGTGCGCCAGATCAAGGAAACCGGACGCGTCAGCCGCGGCCAGCTCGGCGTGCAGATCCGCGACATCCAGCGCGACGAGCTCGGCGACCTCGGGCTCAATCGCGCCGCCGGCGCCTTCGTCGGCGCCGTGCAGAACGACAGCGCCGCGGCGAAAGCCGGCATTCGGCCGGGCGACGTGATCGTCGCGTTCAACGGCCGCGAGATCGGCAGCTCGTCCGAACTGCCGCCGCTGGTCGGCGCGATGGCGCCGGGAAGCCGGGCCAACGTCAAGCTGCTGCGCGACGGCAAACCGCAGGAACTGGTGGTGGTGCTGAGCGCACTCGAAGAAGCCACCGCCGATGCCGAACCGCGTTCGGGCGGTTCCCGGCCGACGCCGGCCGCCAATGCCAATCCTCTCGGCGTGGCCGTAGGCGAGGTCGATGCGAGCCTGCGCAGCAAGCTGGGCCTGAGCTCCGGCCAGGGCGTGAAAGTGAGTCGGGTCGGCAGCCTGTCCGCGCGACAGGCTGGCCTGACGGTCGGCGACGTGATCCTGCAGGTCGGCAAGACGCCTGTGGGCTCCGTGGCCGAGTTCGATGCGGCGATGAAGGGGGTCAAGGCCGGAGACCGGGTGCGCCTGCTGGTGCGCAACGCCGAGAGCACCGGCCTGGTCACGGTGGTGGCCTCCTGAGTCGCGACGGGGTCTAGGCGGCATCGCCCCGGTTCCAGCCTGTTCAGGGCGGGCTGGACCCGGGGCGCTGTGCGATAATGTCGCGTTTACATCCGAGACGGCCCGTCGCGCCGCCCCCATGCAGCCCGATTCCATGCGGAATATCCGCAATTTCTCCATCATCGCGCACGTCGATCACGGCAAGTCCAC
>CAYWHO010000008.1:18082-21282 GCA_964458195.1 uncultured Arenimonas sp. | reverse complement strand
CGACCGGCGCGCTTGACTCGGCCCGGGCATTACCCGACTGTGCCCTGCGTGTCCCCGGCGAATGCTCCCGATCCGAACCTGACCGCGCAGGCGCAGTGGCGCCTCGCGCAGATCGTCGCCGACACCTACGAACGCTCCAAGCTCGGCGGCCTGCTGTATCTGTTCGGCTGGGCCGTCGTGGCGCTGTTCGGACAGATGCACCAGCGCGCACCGGCCTGGGCGCTGGCGATCGGCGTGGGCTTCCTGGTTGCGGGTCTCTGGCGCTGGCGTTTCCGGCCGTCGGGCCCGGCCGAACCCGAGCGCTTGCGCGCCTATTTGCGCAACTACGGCTCCGTCATGTTGCTCAGCCCGGTGCTCTGGGTGGTCGCCCAGGTCTGGCTGCTGCGCGACCCGCGTTTCGACGACACCACGCAGACCGTGGCGCTGATCGCGACGATCGGCTACTGCACGGTATTCGCCAACGTCTATGTGACCACGCGCCTGCTTGCCGCAGCCGGTGTCGCGACGATGTTCCTGCCCACCCTGGCGGTGTTGTGGAGCGACCCCCGTCACCTGGCGATGGCGGTGACGATGACGCTTTACGGCGTCTATCTGGTAGGCGCGACCGTGCGCAGTCACGCCGATTACCGGCGCCGCCTGCGACTCGACCAGCAGTTGCGCGAGCAGAGCGATCGTTACGAATGGCTGAGCCGCGTCGATCCCTTGACCGGGCTGTACAACCGACGCTACTTCGCCGACCAGCTCGATCAGTCGGTGGCACTGGCGCAGCGCGGCGATGCCGTCCTGATGCTGATGATCATGGACGTGGACCATTTCAAGCGCATCAACGACCACCATGGCCATGCCGCCGGCGATGCCTGCCTGGCCGATCTCGCCGCGCGCCTGCAGCAGGCGTTCGCCGGCCGCGATGCCTTGCTCGCGCGCCTCGGCGGCGAGGAGTTCGGCATCCTGCTGCGCGGTATCGGCGAACAGGAAGCGATCGGCCTCGCCGAACGTTTCCGCCGAAGTCTGGACGAATCGCCGCCGCAGTTCGACGGCGCGCGGCTCGCGGTGACGGTCAGCGTCGGCGTCGGCGCTTTCGACGCGGCGCGCGACGGCGATGGCGATGGCCTTTACCGTGAGGTCGACCGTGCCCTGTATCGGGCCAAGGACCTCGGCAGGAATCGCGTGCAAACGGTGTCCTCGGCCGAGCCGGCATAAAAAACGCCGCTCCGGGGAGCGGCGTTGCCCGGAAAATCTCCGGGTGTTTCAGCCCTTGATGCAGACCACCTGACGCAGCGTGTGCACGATCTCGACGAGGTCGCGCTGGGCCGCCATCACCGCGTCGATGTCCTTGTAGGCGGCCGGCGACTCGTCGACTACCGCGGCGTCCTTGCGGCATTCGACATGGGCGGTGGCCTTCGCATGCTGGTCGACGCTGATGCGCTTGCGCGCCTCGGTTCGGCTCATCACGCGCCCGGCGCCGTGGCTGCAGCTGTGGAAGCTGTCGGCATTGCGCTGACGGCGCCCTTGCGGGTGACCAACAGCGACTCGTCGCCGTGCTGTTCGCGCTGCACGTAGTTGTGATGGCAGTTCACCGCCATCTTGCCGAACTGGAACGGCGGCAGGGCATGATGCAGGCAGTGCAACACGCGCGCCATCATCGCCTCGCGGTTGCAACGCGCGTAGTCCTGCGCCCACGACACCGCTTCCACGTAATCGTCGAACAGGGGCTCGCCTTCCAGGAAGAAGGCCAGGTCCTTGTCCGGCACGTGATAGCCGAGCACGCGCTTCGACAGTTCGCGGCGCGCCTGCTCGATGAAGTAGGTGCCGATCATGTTGCCGGTGCCGCGCGAGCCCGAGTGCAGCATCACCCAGACCGAATCGGCCTCGTCGAGGCAGAGTTCGATGAAGTGATTGCCGCCGCCGAGCGTGCCGAGCTGCCGATCGATCTTGTCGAAGCGGATCTTCGGGTGCTTGTCGCGGATGCGCTGCAATCGCGGTTCCAGCCCGGCGTCGCGCAGCTTGCTGCCGACGCTGTCGGGCAGCTTGCGATGCTCGCCGCCGGGGCCGTTGCCGACCGGCACGCCGCGCTCGATCGAATGGCGCAGGGCCGACAGGCTGTCGGGCAGGTCGTTCGCGCGCAACGTGGTCTGCACCGCCATCATGCCGCAGCCGATGTCGACGCCGACCGCGGCCGGGATGATGGCGCCGCGCGTCGGCACGACCGAGCCGACCGTCGCGCCCTTGCCCAGGTGCACGTCGGGCATGACGGCCAGCCACGGCCCGACGAAGGGCAGGGCTGCGATGTTCTGCAACTGCGTGCGCGCTGCGTCCTCGAGCGGGACGCCGCGGACCCAGGCCTTGATCGGCCTGGCGTTCGGCGCGTGCAGCAGTTCGTAGTTCGTGTGGCTCATGGCTTCTTCCTTGAATGATAGGGCACGCCTGGCCGAATCCGTTCGGCCGGGCGTGTTTACGACTTCAACGTGACCAACTGGTTCAGCACGCCATCCAGGCCGCCGAAGACCGTGAGCTTGTCGATCTTCTCGGTCACTTTTTCCAGCGCCTCCAGCTCCTTGAGGCGCATCAACACCGGGCTCTCCTCGATCAGCTTGGCGGTGTTGAGCAGGGAACGGGTCGCGTTCGCCTCCTCGCGCCGACGGATGACGTTGGCCTGCGCCGACTTCTCCGCCTGCACCACGCTGTTCAGGATCTCCTTCATCTCGCCCGGCAGGATCAGGTCCTTCACGCCGACACCGAGCACCTCGATGCCCAGCGCCCGCGCCTGGCCGTGCGCGTGGCCGAAGATCTCGGCGTCGAGCGCGGCCTTGTTGCCGAGCAGTTCGTCCAGCGTGCGGGCGGAAACCGCCTTGCGCAGGCCGAACTGCAGTTCGCGGTACAGGGCCTCGGCAACCTTGCTCACCCTGGTGCGCGCAATCACCGGATCCTCGGTGCGATAGCTGGCGGCGAGGTTGACCCGCAGCGAAACCTTGTCGCGGGTCAGCAGTTCCTGGCCCGACACCTCGACCGACTGCACGCGCAGGTCCACGACCTCCGAGACGACGTTGCGGAACACGTTCCAGAACGCGTAGGTGCCCGCCGACAAGGCCCGCGACAACTTGCCGTCGACGAACAACAGGCCGAGGTGCTCTTCCGGTACAGCAACCGTCGCGGCGAACTTGTCGAGCAAGCCGATCTGGCGCAGCCGCTTGGCGACGGCC
>CAYWHO010000008.1:0-17982 GCA_964458195.1 uncultured Arenimonas sp. | reverse complement strand
CGTCGCGGCGAACTTGTCGAGCAAGCCGATCTGGCGCAGCCGCTTGGCGACGGCCTCGTCCAGCTCCAGGCCGGCGCCGAGCGCGATCGTCTGCACTTCGACCCGGACCAGGCCTTTCCAGTACAGCTTGCGCGTGCCCGGCGCCAGCACGTCCTCGATGCGGCCGTTCTTCAACACGAGACCGACGTCCTGCGCACCGAGGTCGGCGAGCACGAAGTGATCGGACAGGCGATCGCCGAGACGGTCGATCAGCACGTCGACGTCCTTGCCGGCGTAGTCGCAGACCGCGATGTTGTGCAGCGCGATGTCGACCTGGTCGAACAGCGCGCGCACACGGTGCACGCCCGGGCCGAGCACGCGCTCGAAACGCCGGTTGCGATAGATCAGCGCGCGTTCGGCGTCGCCGATCACGAGCTTGCGGTTCATCAACATGGGTAACCTCCTTGTGTCTGTCGATGCATTCGATCCGGAAAGAACCGCGTCCGGGCCGCCGGATCGGGCCGGCCCGGCGCGTTGAAGGGCGGGGCGTTTCGCCGGCCCTGGACGCAACGCGCGTCGTCTGTGTGTCGCGACGTTCGGGAACGCCGGGACGAATAGGTGGAATCGCCCCTGACGGAGCCGGTGCGGAGGATGCATGCGCCGGGCGGAGAGGGCGTCCCGGCGAACTGCGCGAACGCAGGGCAACCTGGCGACGCCGCGTCCTCGCGGCAGGTGCGTCCCCGGCATCGGATCCGCTGCTTCCGCATTCCCCGCGTCGGTCGAAACTTCGACAGGGAGCGCATCGGTACGGAGCGATTCCGGGTTTGGGGCTTGCGCCCCGGCTTGCAGCTCTGCGTGACAAGCAGTGGTTGGAGCGGGAGTTGAACCCGCGACCGTCGGTTTATAAGACCGATGCTCTATCCAAACTGAGCTATCCAATGGGCGGACCGGATTTGAACCGGCGACCTCATGCATTGCATGCGCTCTATCCAGGCTGAGCTACCGCCCTCGCGAAGAACCCTCGTGCGATCCTCGGCATACGCCACGGCAGGGCCGCGCGCACCGGACGGAATGGCAATCCGTACCGCTGCGAACCGTCGATCGATTCTTCGCATTGCCGTCGCCCGACGGCAATCCATCGCGTCGCCGCTTCTCCCGTCGCCCTGCCGAAGCATCAAGGCACGCTGCGCATCCCGGGCAAAGCTGGCCCGTGACGGACCATCCCTGGTCCGCGCATCGTCGGTCGTCGTCGCTCCTGTTTCGGCTTGCGCCGGATGCTTCGGAGCGGAAGCGGCATCGCTGAAACTCTTTCCCGTATTCCTTTGCGAATGCATCCGGAGCTTTCGGCTCCGAAAAGAAAATGCCCCCGGGTTGGGAACCCGAGGGCATTCGCGTCGCCTCGGGAGATCGGGGTGGCCGATCTCCCTGCGGGGAAATCAGCCTGGAATGAAGTCTTCGTCCTTGCGCGCAGTGCCTGCGTACAGGGCGCACACAGCCGTGCCGTCGCTTTCGCGCCGCAGTCGGTTGCATGGCTGGTGGAGGAAGGAAAGTTTCATCTCGTCGCTTTGAAAAAGTTCGCGTTTGCGAATGGGCGCGCACGATACGCCGGAAAAAAATCAAATGCAAACGTTTTTTCGGATTTTTCGAAAATATTTTTCGAAGCGAAACAAAGTAACGGCGGGCGTCGGTGCCGGGAGCGGCTCCGGCGGCTAGAATCTTGCCTGCCGGCCACTACGGCTTTTGGTCACGCATGAGCGACGATCCCGCCCTCGACAGCCTCAGCTTCGCGTTCGATTCCGGCGCCCTGCGCTGGCCGACGAAGGCGCCTGTGCTTTTTCTCCGCGCACGCGTCGGCGCCGCGTTGTCGGCGGAACGGCGCGGCGCCTTGCGTTGCGCGCAGAGCTTCAAGCCGATGGCCGACGACCTGCAGCGGCAGGGCTACGCCTTCGCCGGCGACGACGAGCAGAATTTCCCGCTGACCCTGGTATTGCCGTCGCGCCAGCGCGATGAGGCGCGCGCCTTGTTCGCGGCCGCGGTGCGCCGCACGGCTGTCGGCGGCATCGTGCTGGCCAGCCAGGCCAACAACGAGGGCGCGCGTTCGGGCGAAAGCGACCTGAGTGAGCTGCTCGGCGACGTCGCCAGCTTGAGCAAGAATCATTGCCGCGTGTATTGGGGCCGTGTGCCGAACGCGGCGCGCGAGTCCGGGTTGCTGCGGCAGTGGCTGGAACTCGATGCGCCTAGGCCCATCGGCGACGGGCGTTTCCTGAGCCGCCCCGGCGTGTTCTCCTGGGATCGCGTCGATGCCGGGTCCGCGCTGCTCGCCGAACACCTGCCGTCCGGATCCACGGGGCGTGCGGCCGACCTCGGCGCGGGCTGGGGCTATCTGTCGGCGCAGTTGCTGGCGCGGAATCCGGGCATGGCTTCGCTCGATCTGTACGAGGCCGAGGCGCGCGCCTTGTCATTGGCGGAGCGCAATCTCGCCGGCGCAGCCTCGCGCGTGGCCTTGGCTTTCCATTGGCACGACGTCGCCCAAGGCTTGCCCTCGAAATACGACATCATCATCAGCAATCCGCCCTTCCATGTCGGGCGCGCCGACCTGCCGGAACTCGGTCGTGCGTTCATCGCAGCGGCGGCGCGCGCGCTCAATCCGGGCGGACGCTTCTGGATGGTGGCGAACCGGCACCTGGCGTACGAACAGGCGATGGCGCAACATTTTTCCGATGTGCGGACGCTGGTCGTCCGCGATGGATTCAAGGTGATCGAAGCGAGCGGAGCGCGCGCATGAAACTGCTGAAGCTGATCGCCAACCTCGGCTACGGCAGCCGCAAGGAAGTGGGCTGGATGTTCCGCGAAGGGCGCATCACCGATGCCGTCGGCGAAGTGCTGTACGCCGACGACAAGATCGAACACGGCGAAGTGCGCATCGACGGCGAGCCGCTCGATCCGCCGCAGGGTTTGTTGATCGCGCTGCACAAGCCCGTCGGCTACACCTGCTCGACCAAGGATCCGGGGCGCGTGATCTACGACTTGCTGCCGCCGCGATTCCGGCGACGCGATCCGGTCCTGTCGCCGGTCGGCCGGCTCGATCGCGATACCTCCGGCCTGTTGCTGATGACGGACGACGGCGGCCTGCTGCACCGGATCATTTCGCCGAAATCGAACCTGCCGAAGGTGTACGAGGCCGTTCTCGCACAGGACCTGCGCGGCGACGAAGCCGACATTTTCGCCAGCGGCACCCTGATGCTCGAATCGGAAGACACGCCGCTGGCGCCAGCGATCATGCAGACGCTGTCCGCGCGCCGCGCCCGCCTGACGCTGACCGAGGGTCGCTATCACCAGGTGCGCAGGATGTTCGCCGCAGTGGGTAACCATGTCGAGGCGTTGCAGCGCATCGCCATCGGCGGCCTCGACCTTGGCGGCCTTGAGGCCGGCCAATGGCGGTCGCTGGACGAGGCCGCGCGGGCGCGGTTGTTCGAGCCGGCGTAGGAGCGAGGGCGATCGCGAACGGCGCTGCCGGTCGTCGCGGTCAGTCGCGGAAATTGTCGAACTGCAGGGGCAGTTCCAGCTCCGTCTGCCGCAGCAGGTCGATGGCCGCCTGCAGGTCGTCGCGCTTCTTGCCGGTCACGCGCAGCTTCTCGCCATTGATCTGCGCCTCGACCTTGAGCTTGGCGTCCTTGATCGTCGCGACGATCTTCTTGGCGATCTTCTGCTCGATGCCCTGCTTGATCGTCACCTTCTGCCGCGCACCGGCCAGGTTGACCTCCGGCTCGGCGACATCGAGGCAGCGCACGTCGATACCGCGGGCGATCAGGCGCGCGCGCAGGATGTCGAGCATCTGCTTGAGCTGGAAGTCGCTGGGCGCGCGTTGGGTGACGACAAAACCGTCGAGCTCGAACCTCGCGTCGCTGCCCTTGAAATCGAAGCGATTGGAGAGTTCGCGGTTGGCGGTATCCACCGCATTGGTCAGCTCGTGCTTGTCGACCTCGGAAATTACGTCGAAGGAAGGCATGGCGGGGTCGTTCGTTCAGCGATGTGGTGGCCAGCCATTTTAGCCGGCGTCCGGGGCGAAGAACGGTGATTTGGGCCGCTTTTCGCCGGTTTAGTGACGCCGGGCGATTGCGGCGGCGGGCGTTTCATGGGAGCCTCTGGCGTCGATTTTCCAGCCACCGGGAGGGCGGCCGGAATGACGTGGGTGTTCGACATCCGGACCGCGATCCTGCTCGGCGCGTCGTTGACGCTGCTGATAGGCGCGATGCTGCAGGCGGTCAGCCATGGCCAGCCAGCCGAACACCGGGGCCTGATGCGCTGGTGGGTGTACGGCGCGGTCGCGTATGCCGTCGGTTACGCCCTGACGGGATTCCGCGAATGGATCTGGATCGGTTGGTCGGCGGTTTTGGCGAATACCCTGATCACGCTGGGCCTGGGTTGTTTCGCCATCGCCCTGCGCCGCTTCTCCGGCTTGCCGGAACGCGGTCGCTGGCTGCTGACCCTGGGCCTGCTCAGCCTGCTGGTTTCGATCGCCTTCTGTTTCGTCTGGCCGGACGAACGCCTGCGCCTGGGCCTGACCACGCTGATCTTCGCCCTGGTGGCCCTGGCCTGCGTGCGGGCCATCTACCGGCGCGGCCACAAGCCGACCCTGAGCGAGCACGTCGCCGGCTTCTACCTTCTGGCCGGTCTGCTGATGCTGAGCGCGCGCGTGGTCGCCATCCTCGGGCTCGGCCTGCCGTTGCGCAGCATCTTCGAACCGACGCCGGTGTCGATCGCCGCCTACGTTTTCAGCGGGCTGCTGCCGGTGGTCAGTACCATCGCCTTCCTGCTGATGTGCACCGAGCGCAGCCAGCGCGATCTGGAACGTTCGGCGCGGCTCGACTACCTCACCGGCATCTACAACCGCGGCGCGATCGAGGAACTGGCGGCGGCGCAGCTGGCGCAGGCACAGCGGCATGGCATGCCGATGTCCCTGATGGTCGTGGATATCGACCATTTCAAGCGCATCAACGACGAACTCGGCCATGCCGCCGGCGACAAGGCCCTGGCCGAAACGGTGAAGCTGTTCCGCGGCCTGTTGCGCACGGAAGACCTGATCGGTCGGCTGGGCGGCGAGGAATTCGTCGTGCTGATGCCCGATACCGACGCCATCCAGGCGCGCAATGCCGGCGAACGCCTGCGGCGAGCCGTCGCCAACACGCCGCTGCAACTCGATAGCGGTGAGCGCGAAATGACCGTTTCGATCGGCGTGGCCGAGTTCCGCGTCGAAGACGC
Organism: uncultured Arenimonas sp.; assembly: GCA_964458195.1. Lineage (GTDB taxonomy): Bacteria > Pseudomonadota > Gammaproteobacteria > Xanthomonadales > Xanthomonadaceae > Arenimonas. Next base: position 12,741 of record CAYWHO010000008.1, on the reverse strand, counting down.
CGGCTTCGCCCGATTGCTGCTGCGTGCCGACAGCGCCCTGTATGCGGCCAAGCGCGCCGGTCGTAACCGCGTGCAGGTCGATCAGTTGCAGCCCGAGACCCTTGGCCTGCCCTAGGGCTCGATCAAAGGCCCGCGCCCGCGGCGAACAGCTCGCGCTGCGGCGGCAACTCGTCGGCATGGCGGAACCCCGCCAGCCCCACGCCCACCAGTCGATACCGCGTGCGCGAGGGCAGCTCCACGCGTTCGCGCAAACCCAGGACGATGCTGCTGAATTCTTCCAGCGACGACGGCGGCTGCGCCGGCGTCGAGCTGCGCGTCAGGATGCGGAAATCGGAGGTTTTCAGTTTCAGTACGACGGTGCGGGCAATGCGATCCGGCTCGCGTTGGTTCGCTGCCCAGACCTTTCCCGCCAGGCGCGACAGGGTTTCGCCGGTATCGCGCAGCAGCAGGTCGCGTTCGAAGGTGTCCTCGGCCGAGATCTGCAGGGTCGGGCGCTCGCTTTCGACGGGATGCTCGTCGATGCCGAGCGACAACTGGTGCAGGCGCCGGCCCCAGCGGCCGAAACGCCGCTCCAGTTCGCTCTCGCCGAAGCGGCGCAGCTGTTCGATCTGCGCGATGCCGAGGTCGGCGAGCTTGCCTTCCATCACCTTGCCGACGCCGGGCAGTCGGCCGACCGGCAGGGGCGCGAGGAAGTCCAGCGCCTGCTCCGGCCGGATCACGAACAGGCCGTCGGGCTTCTTCCAGTCCGATGCGATCTTGGCCAGGAACTTGTTCGCGGCGACGCCGGCCGAGGCCGTCAGCGAAGTTTCCGCGCGAATGCTGGCACGGATATGTTGCGCGACTTCGGTCGCGCTCGGCAGGCCGAGCTTGTTTTCGCTGACGTCTAGGTAGGCTTCGTCCAGCGACAGCGGTTCGATCAGATCGGTGTGGCGCGCGAAGATCTCCCGCACCTGGCGCGAGACCGCTTTGTAGCGCGGAAAATCCGGTGGCACGAATACGGCCTGCGGACACAGGCGTTCCGCGCGCACCGCCGGCATGGCCGAACGCACGCCGAATTTCCGCGCTTCGTAGGAGGCGGCGCAGACCACCGAGCGGGCGCCGCGCCAGGCCACCACCACCGGGCGGCCGCGCAGGGAGGGGTCGTCGCGTTGTTCGACCGACGCGTAGAACGCATCCATGTCGATATGGACGATCTTCCGCATGCGCAGGACGGACCGACTACGGGTTCAATCGCGCGGGCAGGCGACGTATTCGAACGGAATGCGCATCTCGCCTTTTTCGCCCGGGCCGGCGATTTCGGCACGCAACTTGTCGCCGTCGCGCCAATAGCTGACGCGCTGCGGGAAATCGTGCGCGGCATTGGCGAAATCGACGCGCTGCGGACCGTGCGATACCAGCGCGAAGGCGGTCGGCGGCACGCCGCCGGGCTGGGCGACGAACTGCAGTCCGTCCTTGCCCATCGCGATCCGCGTGTATTCGAAACTGCGCATCCTGTTGTCGCGCACGGTGCCGGCCATGCCGAGCAGGGCATCGCCATGCAGGCGCCAGGATTCCTGCAGGCGGTCCTGGCCCTGCGCGCCGCACCAGTCGCCAACCAGCCAGGACAGGGTCGCCGGCACGGGTGCGATCGCTTCGTGCGCGGTCGTCGCCGGAGAGCAAAGCAACAGGGCGAGACTGGCGATGGCGACGGATCTGAGGGTCATGGCGTTCTCCCGGGTTCGATGCCTACATCATCCCGCGCGTGAGCTTCCGATGCCATGGCTCGTGGCAGGTCCGCAGGCGGCGGGCGTATGCTGGATGCCCCTTGCCGCAGGAGCCGCGTCATGCCCCTTGATCATGCCCTGGGATCCCCGAGCTGGTTCGAGCTGGCGACCACCGACCAGTCCGCCGCCAAGCGTTTCTACGAAGCCGTACTCGGCTGGAAGGCGAAGGACAATGCCTTGCCCGATGGCAGCGTTTACACGATCTTCGAACTGGGTGGCCGCGAAGTCGCCGCCTGCTACACGATGATGCCGGAACAGGCCCAGGCCATGCGCCCGGCCTGGGGCGTGTATTTCCGCGTCGCCGACGCCGATGCCGCGGCCGCCGGCGTACGCGCGGGCGGCGGCCAGGTGATCACCGAACCCTTCGAAGTGATGGAGCACCTGCGCATGGCCGTTTGCGCCGATCCCGAAGGTGCGATGTTCTCCCTGCACCAGGCGCGTGCGCACAAAGGCGTGGCGGCAATCCGCGAGAACAACGCGATCAACTGGGTGGAGCTGGCCACGCGCGAAATCGACAAGGCCGAAGCCTTCTATCGCAGCCTGTTCGGCTGGGAAACCGAAGACTTTCCTGCCGGCCCGACCCGATACCTTCTGTACGGAAGCCGGGACGCGAAGTGGGGCGGCCTGCTGCAGATGACGCCGGAATGGGGCGACATGCCTTCGCACTGGTCGATCTACGTGCAGGTCGAGGACGTCGACGCGACGATTGCCCGGGCCGCGGCCGCCGGCGGTTCGGTCTGCGTGCCGCCTTTCGATATTCCCAAGGTCGGTCGCATCGCCCGCATCGACGATCCGTCGGGCGCCGGTTTCTACCTGATAGCGCCGAATCCGAACTGAGATGGCCGGCAGCGCCGCCACGACGGTCGAGGCCTACCTGGCCGAGTTGCCGCCGGAGCGGCGCGCGATCGTTTCGACCGTGCGCGATCTGGTCAATAGCCACCTGCCGCCCGGCTATTCCGAAACCATGGGCTGGGGAATGATCTGCTGGGGCGTGCCCTTGTCGCGCTACCCGGATACTTACAACAGGCAACCGCTGTGTTACGCCGCGCTCGCTGCCCAGAAGAACGCCTATTCGTTGCATCTGATGGGCGTCTATGCCGATTCGAAAGACGAGCGCTCCCTGCGAGAGGCCTACGAGAAAGCCGGGAAGAAGCTCGACATGGGCAAGTGCTGCCTGCGCTTCAAATCGCTCGATGGCTTGCTGCAGGACGAAATCGCCCGGCTGATCGCCGGCACGTCGGTCGAGGACTACATCGCCCATTACGAGCAGGTGTATCCGGCGGCGCGCAAGCGCACCGGAAGCGAGGCAGTGGCGGCGAAATCCGCGGGCGCGAAAAAGACCGCGAACCCGACGAAAGTCGCGAGTGCGAGGAAGGTCGCGAGTAGGAAGAAAGTCGCGAGTGCGAAAAAGGTCGCGAGTACGAAGGAACCGGCGAGCGCGAAGAAGACTACGGACCCGAAGAAGGTTGCGAGTTTTACGAAGATCGCGCGCAAGAAACCGGCTTCCGGCGCGAGCAAGGCCTCGGGCAAGGGCCGAAGTGGCGGCGACGCATGAACCTCAATCAGATCACCCTGCCGGTGCTCGATGTCGAGGCCGCCGTCGCCTTCTATCGCGGACTGGGTCTGCGCCAGATCGTCGGCTCGCCGCATTACGCACGTTTCGAAAGCCCGGAAGGCGACGCGACATTTTCGGTCCATCTCGCCGAACGCGTGCCGGGCGATTCCGGTGTCGTCGTTTATTTCGAGTGCTCCGCGCTCGATGAGACCGTCGATCGACTGCGCTCGGAAGGTTTCGTCTTCGAGCAAGCGCCGACCGACGAGCCCTGGCTGTGGCGCGAGGCGCGCCTGCGCGATCCCTCCGGCAATGTCGTCTGCCTTTACTTCGCCGGCGAGAACCGGCGTCGCCCGCCCTGGCGCTTGCGCGAGGCTTGAGCGCGGAACCCGCCTATTTCTTCGAGCGCGCCACCGCGGCCGTCCAGGTGGCCTGGGCCGACTTGTAACGCGCGGCGGTGACCGACTCGCCGCCCCGGGCCTTGCAATCCCAGCGAGGAAGTCGCATCGGCTTGAGCACTTTCACGTAGCTGGCTTTTGCGCCGAGCTGGCGCAGTTGCGCGGGCAGCAGGCAGTTCACGATCACCAGGTCTTCCGGCTTGCGAGTTGCCGGGGGCGCAGGCGCCTTCGCGACCGGCACGGTGTATTCGCCACCGCGCACCTGGCACTCGGCGGGCGTCAGCCGGGCGATGCGACGGGGGCCCATCGTCGGCACGCCGTTCGCGCCGCTGCGCACTTGTCCGGGCAACAGGCATTCGACCGTCGGCGGGTTGGCGACTTTCGTGCTGGCGCGGGCCGGCGTCGGTGCCGAGAAGCCCAGCATCGCCATTCCGGCGCAGGAAGCGGCCAGCCAGCCGGATGAAAACGAAGCGTTCATGCGATCTCCCCCGTGGGCCCCTGCGGAAGGGCGCGCATCGAACTTAACGCCGGGCGGCGACGGTCGCAACCGAGGGCGCTTGCCGACGGAAGGCGAATTCCTCAGTGCGGGCGCAGGCGGTAGCGTTCGCGGTAATCGCCCGGCGTCATGGCCGTGGCGCGCTTGAACAGCTTGCGGAAGCTGGCGCTGTCGAGATAGCCGCAGCGTTCCACGATCTCGTCGAAACTCAGGTGCGTGCTTTCCAGCAGCGCCTTGGCGCGCTCCACCCGCAAATGCTGGATGTGCTGCAGCGGCGACAGGCCCAGGTGCGCCTGGAAGTGCCGCAGCAGGCTGCGTTCGCTCACGCCGCAGGCTTCGGCCAGACGACTGACGCTGATGTCGCGGTGCAACTCATGCTGCAGGTAGTGCTCCGCTTTTTCCGACAGGGAATGCCGCGGTCGTTGCAGCAGGGCGTCGCTGACGTAGGGCGCCTGGCTCTGGCGCTCGGGGTCGATCAGCAGCAGGCGCGCGGTTTGTTTGGCCAGTTCCTCGCCGCCGGCGGAGGCGATCAGTTTCAGCAGCAGGGCCTGGATCGAGGAAGCGCCGCCGGCGGTGATGAACTCGCCGTCTTCGATCACCATCGCGTCGGCTTCGAGCAGGATGCCCGGATAGCGCTGCCGGAAGGCCGACGCCAGCCACCAACTGCAGGTGGCGCGGCGGCCGTCGAGCAAGCCGGTTTCGGCCAGCAGCATGCTGCCGCTGCAGGTGCCGGCGACGCGCACGCCGCGCAGATGGAAGCGGCGGACGAGTTCCATTTCCTCGCGCAGGCCGTCGAGCCGACCGATCAGGTCCTGCACGCTGGTGTGGTTCACGCCCGGCAACAGCAGCAGGTCGATGTCGTCCGGGATCGGGCCGAGGTTGCCGAGGTCGAGACCGGTCGAGGTACGCACCGAGGCCTGGCCGCGCGCGCCGAATACGATGGCTTCCAGGCGCAGGCCGGCGCCGGGCGAGCGGATCTCCGCCAGCGTGCGGGCGACGCGCAGCGCGTCGGTGGTCGCGGCGATGGACGACAACATGCTTCCGTCCATCGCGAGGATGCCGACGCGGAAGTTGCGCTCACTCATGCACGTACACCGCGCTGGTCTGGCTGGCCAACAGTTCGATCAGCGCCTGCGGCACGGCGAGATCGGTCGGGCCCGCCTGACCGCAATCGCGCAGCGCGACGCGGTTGGAGGCGCCCGCCGGGAGCCGCGTGACCGACGGCGCAACGAGTTCATAGCGACCGCGTTCGCCGGGAACCAGCAGCCACAGCCCGGTCGGCAACAGCTTGCCGTTCGCGCAGCCGAGGGTGTCGATCGCCAGGTCCTGGCCGTTGGCCGGTTGCAACTGCCAGACGCCTCGGGATTGGTGCAACACCGCCGAGTACTGGTCGCGGGTGACATAGGCCGCTTCTTCGATCGGGGCGACCGCGGCCTGGCTGGTGAGGGACAGCAGCAAGCCGGCGGCGAGGGACAACAGGGGCGTGGTACGCATGATGGATCTCCGAATGGGGTAGGGGTCCCCGGGTGCAGCCAGCTTCCTCCTGGCACCGATCCGTCGGCAGTGGCGGAAACGACATTGTAATGGCTAAAAGCGCCATGGCGGCAAACCGGGCGGCGGTCCGGCATGCTGGCGGCTCCAACACCCGCGGAAACCCGCATGTGCCTGATCGCCCTCGCCTGGCGCTGCCACTCCCGTTACGACCTGGTCTTGCTGGCCAATCGCGACGAAGCGCATGCCCGGCCGGCCGCGGCAGCGGCCGAGTGGCACGATGCCCGAGGCGTGTTTGGCGGGCGCGACTTGGAGAAGGGCGGCGCCTGGCTGCTCGCCGCGGATTCCGGTCGCTGGGCCGCGGTGACGAATGTCCGGCGCGGTCGTACCAGCGAAGACGCGCCGCGCTCGCGTGGCGATCTCGTCGCCGATTTCGTTCGCGGCGGCGAGTCGTGTGCGGGCTTCCTGGCGCGACTCGAAAACGCGGCGGCCGAGTACGGCCGCTTCAATCTGTTGCTCGGTGCGGGCGACGAAGCCTTCTATGCCAGCAATGTCCCGGCATTCCGGCAACGCAGGCTCCTCCCAGGCGTACACGCGGTCTCCAACGCCGATCTCGACACCGTCTGGCCGAAGACGCGGCAGGCACAAGCCGCATTGGTGGACTGGCTGCATACCGAAGCCAGCAGCGACGACGCCGACGCCGCGCCGCTGTGGCTCGCCTTGGCCGATACGCGGCTGGCCGCGGACGAGGACTTGCCGGATACCGGCGTGGGACTCGAACTCGAGCGCCAGCTGTCGGCGGCCTTCATCCGTCTGCCGGGTTACGGCACGCGCGCAAGCAGCCTGCTGCTGGCGGGTAACGGTCGTGGAAGGCTGATCGAGCGCCGGTTCGACAGCGAGGGCAGCGTGTCTGGACAAAGCGAGCTCGCGTTTCCCTGGCGCTGAAACAAACGATGGCCGATTCCGCCACGGCGATGCGTGGTGTTGTGAGTCTGGTGGTGTGGGCGCGCTCTTGTCGCCGGCTCCTGACACTTCTTTAACTTTCTGAGGGCTGAACATGAAACTGCGATTGCTGACCTGCGCCATCATCGGCGTGAGCATGGCTGGTGCCGTCTGGGCCAAGAAGCCGGTGCGTCCCGAATATCGGCAGATCCAGCGCGAAGTGGCCAAGGAGCGCGCCGCGGAAGCGAAGGCGCCTGCCGCCGAGGAAGTCGGCGATGCCGATTCCTTCGGCAAGAACGTCAAGTTCGCCGGCCTGATGAGCTCGGGCGTGATCAACCTGGCGAGCGACTGCACGCCGGATCCGTCCTTCCCGCCAGGCCCCGACGATCATTGCTTCGTGACCAATCCGGCGCCCGCGCTGACCTCGTTCACGGTCACCGATGCGGCGCGCATGACGATTCCCGGCAAGACCGCGCAGTCGCTGTTCTGCCACTGGCAGACGCCAGCGGTGATCTACACCTTCGCGAATCCGACCGGCACGTATCAGCCGAATGCGCGCATCGTCATCACGCCGAGCTACAAGATCGAGAACTCGGTGCTGAGCGACCCGGCGCTGATCGATCCGACTACCGGTCTGCCGTTCAATGGCTCGTTCACCGTTACCCTGCCGGGCATCCGCCACGGGCGCAGCCTGCAGCCGGGCGAGTTCCAGACCGAACGCGACTACGGTACGCGGGCCTGCATCGGCGGCCTGGTCAGCCGTGCGGCGCTGATCGAAACCTATGGCCTGAGCGAAAGCCAGGCGGACAAGTTCTTCAAGAAGGACACGATCATCACGATGAACATCACCGGCCAGGGCGTGCTGGTGGATTTCGCGTCGATCATCTACGGCACCCGCTTCGTCAGCGACTGAACGGAACGCGAGAGACGCGGCGTGCGCGGGGCGGCTTCGGCCGCCCCGTTTCTTTTCGCGCGCGCCGCCGCCCGATGCGACAATCGGCATCGTGTCCGCCAGGAATGCTTCGATGAATCGCCGCCAGCAGCTCAATGGCATCGCCGCGATGCTGCTCGCCGTCGCGCTGTTTTCCGTCATGGACACGGGGCTCAAGTTGTTGTCGGCGCATTACCCGTCCTTGCAGGTGGCCGCCCTGCGCGCCATGTCGTCCCTGCCGCTGGTCTGCGCCTACGTGCTGTGGCGCGGCGCAGTGCGCTCGCTGTTCCGCGTGCGCTGGTCGCTGCATCTGCTGCGCGGCGCGTTGGGCATCGGCATGCTGGCCCTGTTCGCCTACGGACTGCGCCACCTGCCGTTGGCCGAGGCGTATTCGATCTTCTTCGTCGCGCCGCTGGTGATCACGGCCTTGTCGGTACCCATGCTGGGCGAACGGGTCGGCAAGGGCCGCTGGTGGGCGGTGGCGGTGGGGCTGTTCGGCGTGCTCGTCGTGCTGCGGCCGACCGGTGTCGGCATGTTTACCTTGAGCGGACTGGCGATCCTCGTGGCGGCCGTCTGCTATGCGGTGTCGGCGATCACCGTGCGCATCGTCGTGCGGACCGATTCGGTGGAGAGCCAGCTGTTCTGGCTGATGGCGATGGTGGCGCTCGGCGCCGGCGCGTTGGCTGCGCCGCAATGGGTTGCCGTGCGCATGGACGATGGCTGGATCCTGCTCGCGGTGGCGATCACAGGCTTCCTCGGGCAGCTCGCCATCACCCAGGCCTTCCGTTTCGGCGAGGCCTCGGCGATTGCGCCGTTCGAATACACGGCCCTGGCCTGGGGCCTGCTGATCGACTGGAGCCTGTGGAACACCTTGCCGGATGCCTGGATGCTGGTCGGCGCCGGGATCATCGTCGCCAGCGGCGTCTATCTGGTGAGGCACGAGGCGGTGCATGCCGAATCGGAACACCCCTGACGCCTGTCAACCGCGGTGGCGCGGCTGCGTTCTTGTCCGCATCGACCCAGGAGATACGACGATGAAGAAGGCATTGGTGGTTTTCGCACTGCTCGCCGCCGCCGGCGCCGCGGCCGCACAGTCGGCCGGCGACGCGCCCGAGGCGCGCCGCATGCGCGGCGATCTGTTCGCCGAACGCGACAGCAACAAGGACGGCAAGATCAGCCTGGCCGAATGGCAGCAGGCGGACCAGGCGCGGCAGAAGCAGTTGTTCGAGCGTCTGGACGCCGATCGCGATGGATCGCTGACGCAGGAAGAGGTCCGCAAGCAGCGCGAGCAACGCCGGCAGCAGATGCAGGAGCGCCGCGGCCAGCGTCACGAAGGCATGAAAAAGCTGCAGGAACTCGACAGCGATGGCGACCAGGCCCTGAGCCGCGCCGAAATCGGCGACCAGTTGCCGAAGCTCGCCGAAAATTTCGACCGGCTCGATGCCGATCGCGACGGCAAGCTGACGCGCGAGGAAATGCGCGCCGGGCGTTCGAAGATGCGCGAGGAATCGAGCGGCAAGTAAGCCGCGCCGGACGAGGCGTCAGCGCGGCGGGAAATCGCCGCGCAACGTGTATACCACGCGGTCCTTGTCGGCCCTGCCGCGCTCGTCGGCCATCACGCCGAGTTCTGTCGCGGCGACGCCGGCCTCGCGGGCCGCCGCGAGGAAATGTTCGCGGTGCGGCCGCGGCACCAGGTAGATCCGGCCGCCGTGCTTTTGCGCGAAGGATTGCGCCAGGCTCATGTCGAAGCGTGCGTCCGAGATCTTCTTCGGCTCGGGCTTGAAGCCGACGCGCGCGATGTCGGCGTCGAGATAGAGATTCAACCCGTAGCGCGTCTTGTCTTCCACGAAGACGATCTCGCGCGGCGGCCCGGGCAGCAGCGGACGCAACTGCGCCGAGACGTTGGCGGCATTGTTGCGGCGCAGGCCGCGGGCCAGTTCGCTGTCGCCGGACAAGGTCAAGGCCAGCGCGCCCTTGAAGCCGATCAGAAGCAGGACCCAACCGCCGATCGCGATGGCCCAACCGCGTCCCGGACGCCAGTCCGTCAGCGCGCGCGCGACCAGCAGGCTCAAGGGCGCCGCCAGCGGCAGCACGTACAGCGGCAGGCGCGAGCGCGCTAGGCAGAAGACCAGCAAGGGCAGGGCCAGCCAGAGCCAAAGGAAACGCGCATCGCTACTGGCTGCCGACCAAGCCCGAGGAGCGGAACGAATCTTTCTGAAGATGTGAAGAAACAAATCCATCAAGATCGGTATCGCTGCAACCAGATATGCCAGCAAAACGGGAAGTGGATAAACGGGAAGCTTTCGTGCGTACGCCAAGAGCGCGGAGTAAAAGCGCCACTCAACGCTGCGAATGACCGCCAGCGGCAGCCAGGGCAGCAGGCCGAGCACCAGCACCGGCAGATAGACGATCAGCGGCCCATACCACTGCGGGTTGCGATCCATTTCCTCGCTGGCGATGCGCGCGACGACCTCGTGCCCCAGGAAGTACTGCAGCAGCCCGGGATGACGTTCGATCACCAGCGCATACCAGGTGAAACCGATCAGGGCGAATGCGAGCAGGCCGATCGGGCGCAGCAATTTGACGCCGGAACCGCGATGCGACAGGTGAAATGCCAGGACCGCCAGCAAGGGCAACAGGCCGGGCGGGCCCTTGGTCAGGAAGGCCAGTCCGAAGGCCGCCCACATGGCATCGAGCCAGCGCGGCGAGCCGCCGTCGAATCGCGCCTGCGCATAACACAGCACGGCCAGTATCTCGGTCGCGGCGAGCACGGTGTCGGTGTTCACCGTGTACGCGGCGAGGAAGGGGTAGGGCGAAGCGACGAAGATCAGCGCCGGCAGCCAGGGGCGTTCGGGAACGAACAGCCGCCCGAGGCGGAACACCAACAGCGCGCTCAGGACGAAAGCCAGCGCCATCGGCAGTCGTACGGCCCACTCGTTCCGACCGAAGGTTTTCACGCTGGCCGCCATGGCCCAGTAGGTCAGCGGCGGCTTGGTGAAATGGAAAGAGGCGGGATGCCGGTACAGGGTGACCGGGTCGCCGCTCTTGAGCATCTGCAGGGCGACGTTGCTGTAACGCCCTTCGTCCGGGTCCCAGAGTCCGCGGCTGCCCTGGAAAGCGAGGGCCATCAGGGTCGCGAGCAGGAAAATGGCGAGCAGGGGGCGGCGGTGCAGGGCTTCGATCACGCGGCAGGGTCTCGGCGGAATGCGGCAAGGATACCCGCTGCGCCGCGGCGCCCCCAAACCACGGGTGGGCATGACCTTCGTCACTGCGCCTTCAGGCACGTGCGGCCCCGCCGCGACTTGAGCGAACCTGAGCGCGTACCGGACCCACCCCTGAGGATCTGCCTGCCATGAAACGTTGCCTGCTCGCCCTTGCCCTGTTCGCCGCCGTCGGTGCCGCGCAAGCGCATGGCCGCGATGCGCATTTCAGCTGCGACATCGATTCGCGTTACGACTTCAGCACCTACCGCAATGCGTTCGTCTTCGAGCAGAAGCAGGAGAGCCCCCACCGCATTACCCTCGGCGGCGGCCGCCTTTACATCGACGGTCGCGAGGCGCAGTTGTCCGAAGGCGACCGCGCCCGCCTGCGCGAATTCGAGACCGAACTGCGCCGTCTGATGCCGGAAGTGCAGCACGTCACCTCGGAGGCGGTGGAAATCGCCTTTACCGCGCTCGACGAAGTCGCGCGCGCTTTGTCTTCGCATCCGAAAGAGACGATCGCCAAACTCGACAAGGCGCATGCGCTGGCCCAGCGCGAACTGCGCAGGCAGCCGAGCCTGATGTTCAGCAAGGACCGCGAGCCGGACATCGACAAGATCATCGAACCGATCCTGGCCGACTTCGTGCCCGAAGTGACCGGTGGCGCCGTCAGCATGGCGATGAAGGCCGTGTTCGCCGACGACAAGGAGCGCGCCGAGATCCAGGCCCGCATGGAGCGCATGAAGGACGTGCTCGAGGTCAAGGTCGACGCCCGCGCCAAGCAGCTCGAACCGCTGGCCGAAGCCATGTGCCAGCGCATGGAACGCATGGATTCGATCGACAACGCGCTCGAATACCGCCTGCCGAACGGCGACCGCGTCGAATTCCTGAAGGTCCGCAACCGTAAAACCAGCGACGTGCTTTGACGCGAGCGCGCCAGAGAGACATTTCCCCTCAGCCCTCCTTCCGGAGGGCTCTTTTTTAGTCGCCGATCTTGAACTTCGACAGCCAGTCGCCGGAGAAGAACTTCTTCACGCGATCGCCCAGGCTCTCGGCGCTGGAGGGTGGCGGCGCATCGGCGGCCGGGGGCGGCGGTTGCGGCACATTCCAGGAAACGCGTCCGGCCTGGGATTCGCGCTGGCTGCGCAGCGCATCGGTCACCAGGCGATCCCAGCGCATCATCTGCGAGGGCGGCAACCAGACCCAGCCGGGAATGCCTGGCGGGGGTTTGTCGGGAGACAGGGGATCGAAGGGTCGGACGCCGGGCATCGCCATCGCCTGGGTCAGCGCCCGGCCATGCACTCGCACCGCCAGGCCTTGCTTGTGGAAGACGGCGAACGGCTGGCCTTCGAACAGCATGCCGGGCTTGCGGTAGACGTTGTCGCGGGTGACCTCGGGCTGGGTGCGCTCGAAATACTCGGCGACCATGTCGAATTTCTCGCGTGCGTTGGCCATCGCGCACCTCGTGGCGAGGAGACTGGGGGCAGTCTAGACCCAGCCGAAGCGCAAAGATATGCGCCTTCGCGTACGGCTCCGGATGGCCGGGCGGTTGGCCGTTGCCGGCAACCGGGCCACAATAGCCGCCTTGCGCAAAGGACGGACGAGGCCATGGCCGAATTGAAGGAAGCCCGGGTGCCCGACATCGGCGGTCACCAGGATGTGCCGGTGATCGAACTGCTGGTGCAGGTCGGCGATACGGTCAAGAAGGACCAGGGTCTGGTCACGCTCGAATCCGACAAGGCGACGATGGAAGTGCCCTCGAGTGCGGCCGGTGTCGTGCGCGAGTTGCGGGTGAAGGTCGGCGACAAATTGTCCGAAGGCATGGTGGTGGCGGTGGTGGAATCCTCCGACGCGGCGGCAAACGTGCCCGTAGGAGCGCCGCGTGCCGGCGCGACCACAGACGCCACCAAGACACCTACAGCGCCCGCAGCTGCATCGCCTGCATCCAACCCAGCGGCGTCGCCGGTC
>CAYWHO010000007.1:10299-23828 GCA_964458195.1 uncultured Arenimonas sp. | reverse complement strand
GCAAGGGCATCACCGGCAAGGACGCCGAAGCCGCGCTGGGCAAAGCGCATATCACCGTGAACAAGAACGCGGTGCCGAACGACCCGCAGAAGCCCTTCGTCACCTCGGGCCTGCGCATCGGCACGCCGGCAGTGACCACGCGCGGTTACAAGGAGCCCGACTGCGTCGCGCTGGCGAACTGGATGTGCGACGTGCTCGACGCCCCGAACGACGACAAGGTCATCGCCGGCGTGCGCGAGAACGTGACGCTGCAGTGCAAGCAGTTTCCGGTTTATGGGTGAGAGTTTTCAGTTTTCGGTGTTCAGTTTTCGGTATTGGTTTCTGGGTATTGGGTGATGGGTTTTAGGTTTTAGGTATTAGGTTTTAAGTGTTACGCGTGGTTATGGTGCATTGTTGATTGGGCGTGGTGCGGAAGCGACTGGACTGTTGACAGGCGAGGTGGGCGGCCGAAACTGAGGCCCGAAAACCGAAAACCGAAAACCGAAAACCGAAAACCGAAAACCGAAAACCGAAAACCCCCGGATGCACTGCCCCTTCTGCCAGCACGAAGACACCCGCGTGATCGATTCGCGCGTTTCCGAGGATGGCTCCACCATCCGTCGTCGTCGCGAGTGCGAATCCTGCGGCGAGCGCTTCAACACCTTCGAGACGGCCGAACTGAAGATGCCGACGCTGGTGAAGAGCGACGGGCGGCGCGAGAGTTTCGAGGAGCGCAAGCTGCGCACCGGTTTCGAACGCGCCCTGCAAAAGCGCCCGGTTTCGGCGGAGCAGATCGATGCGGCCGTGCGCGGCGTCATCCACGCCCTGCGCATGAGCGGCGAGCGCGAAATTCCCTCGCGCAAGGTCGGCGTTTTCGTCATGGAAGAACTCAAGAAGCTCGACCAGGTCGCCTACGTGCGCTTCGCCTCGGTCTATCGCCGTTTCGAGGACGTCGCCGATTTCCGCGAGGAGATCGAACGCCTGGAGCGCGACCTGCCGGGATTGGCGACGGAGCAGTTGCCGCTGCTCGACGAGCCGCAGAAGAACGGCAAGCGCTGACGATGCGCATCGATCCGATTGCCGCGCACCCCGGGCGCATCGCGACCTTGGCGGCCTGGCATCACGCCCAGTGGTCGCATCTGTACGACGACTGGACGCTGGAGGTCGCGATGGGCGAACTGCGCGATCACGCCAGCCGTGCCGGCATTCCTACGACCTTGCTGCTGCTCGACGGCGATTCGTTGCTCGGCTCGGTCAGCATCGTGCTCGAAGACGCGCCTGCCTTGCAGTTCCTCGGGGGGCCCTGGCTGGCCAGCCTGTATGTCGTGCCGGAGGCGCGCGGGCGCGGGCTCGGCAAGCGACTCGTGCAGGCGGCGGTGCGACTGGCGGCCGAAAACCAGGTGCCGCAGTTGCTGTTGTTCACGCCCGAGCACGGCGACTTCTATCGCCGACTTGGCTGGCGCGAATTCCGCCGCGCCGAGTTGCTCGGCACGCCGGTGGACGTGATGGCGATCGAACCCCGGAGCCTGGCCGCATGAGCCAATTCAGCGCCGACGACCACGTCTTCATGGCGCGTGCCCTGCGCCTGGCCGAACGCGGCCTCTACACGGCGCGTCCCAATCCGATGGTCGGTTGCGTTCTGGCGGCGAAGGGCGACGTGGTCGGCGAGGGATTCCATCTGCGCGCCGGCGAAGCGCATGCCGAAGCGATGGCTTTGCAGGCAGCCGGCGAGCGGGCGCGGGGAGCGACCGCCTATGTGACGCTGGAACCCTGCGCGCACCAGGGCCGTACGCCGCCTTGCGCCGATGCGTTGGTCGCTGCCGGCGTGACGCGGGTGGTGGCGGCGACACGCGATCCCTTCGACGCCGTGAACGGCGCCGGACTGGCGAAATTGCGCGAGGCCGGCATCGCGGTCGAGACCGGATTGATGCAGGCCGAAGCGCGCGAGCTCAACCGCGGTTTCTTCTCGCGTATCGAGCGCGGTCGGCCTTGGCTGCGGATCAAACTCGGCATGAGCCTGGACGGGCGCACGGCGCTGGCCAGCGGCGAATCGAAGTGGATCACTTCGGAAGCCTCGCGCATGGACGTGCAGCACTGGCGCGCGCGCAGCGGCGCCCTTTTGACCGCCAGCGGCACCGTGCTGGCCGACGACCCGCAGCTCACGGTGCGCTTGCCCGAGGGCACGGATGTGTCGCCGCCCTTGCGCGTCGTGCTCGATCCCGGCCTGGCCACCGTTGCGCGCGGACGCGTACGCGACGGCAGCGCGCCGACCCTGTACCTGCATGCGATCGGTGCGCGCGCGCCGAAAGGTTTTTCGGGCGCTGAACTGGCGGCTTTGCCGCGGGCGGGCGAGGGCAAGCTCGATCTGGCGGCGGCGCTGCAGGAACTCGGTCGTCGCGGCATCAACGAAGTGCAGGTCGAAGCAGGCGCTACGCTCGGCGGTGCCCTGTTGCAGGCGGGCATGGTCGACGAGTTGCTGCTGTACGTCGCGCCGGTGCTGCTGGGCGACAGCGCGCGACCGCTGTTCGGCGGACTCGATATCGCCAGCATGCAGGACCGCCTCGGCTGGCGCGTGGTCGATGCGCGCCGGATCGGCGACGACCATCGTTTCCTGCTTAGACCCGCTGCGCAGGTGGGCTGATGTTCACGGGATTGATCCAGGCCGTCGGTCGCATCGCGAGCCGCGAACAGCGCGGCGGAGATCTGCGCCTCGGCATCAGCGTCGGCGACCTGCCCATGCACGACGTGCAGCTCGGCGAGAGCATCGCCGTGTCGGGCGTCTGCCTCACGGTCGTAGCTTGCGATGAGGAAAGCTTCTACGCCGATGTGTCGAACGAAACCCTGGCGCTGACCACGCTGGGCGGACTCGCCGAAGGCACGTCCGTCAATCTCGAACGCGCGCTGCTGGCGACGGATCGCCTCGGCGGCCATCTTGTCGCGGGACACGTCGATGGCGTCGGCCGGGTCGAAAGCATGCACGAAGACGGGCGCTCGCAACGCTGGCGCTTCGCGGCGCCCAGGCCGTTGTTGCGCTACGTCGCCGTCAAGGGTTCGATCGCCGTGGACGGCGTCAGCCTGACGGTGAACGCCGCCGACGATCGCGGCTTCGAAGTGAACCTGGTGCCGCACACCGTGATGCACACCGCCTTCGCCGCGATCGGCGTCGGCGCGAAGGTCAATCTCGAGATCGATGTCGTGGCGCGTTACGTCGAGCGCCTGGCGACCACCCAGGACTGGACATGAGTTTCGCCCCTGTTACCGAACTGCTGGCCGATATCCGCGCCGGTCGCATGGTCGTCATCGTGGACGACGAGGATCGCGAGAACGAAGGCGACCTCATCATGGCGGCCGAGCTCGTGCGACCGTCCGACATCAATTTCATGGTCACGCACGCGCGTGGTCTCGTCTGCCTCGCGTTGACGCGCGAACGTTGCCGGCAACTGCAACTGCCGCTGATGGTGAGCGACAACCGTTCGCCCTATCAAACCAATTTCACCGTCAGCATCGAAGCGGCGGAAGGCGTCAGTACCGGCATTTCCGCCTACGACCGCGCGCATACCATCCGCACGGCGGTGCGTCCCGACGCCAAACCCGACGACCTGACCCAGCCCGGCCACATCTTTCCGCTGATGGCGCAGCCCGGCGGCGTGCTGACACGCACCGGCCATACCGAAGCGGCCAGCGATCTCGCCCTGCTGGCCGGACTCGAACCGGCCGGCGTGCTGGTCGAGATCCTCAACGCCGACGGCAGCATGGCGCGGCGTCCGCAGCTGGAAGCGTTCGCTGCCGAGCATGGCCTGAAGATCGGTTCGATCGAGGACCTGATCCGCTATCGCCTCGAAACCGAGCACACGGTCGAGCGCGTGGACGAACGCGCGATCGAGACCGCGCAGGGTCCGTTCCGCCTGCATACGTATCGCGACCGCTTGACGCACGAGCTGCATTTCGCCCTCGTGCGCGGCGAACCGTCGCCGGAATCGCCGACGCTGGTGCGCGTGCACGTGAAGAACCCCCTGTCGGACGTATTGCATTGGCGCCGGGCCGATTTCGGCATCAGCGTGGCCGAGGCGATGGCCGCCGTCGCGGCGGCGGGTTGCGGCGTCGTGGTGGTGCTGGCCGAGGCGCTGGCACCGGCCGACCTCCTGGCACGCATCGGCGAGCGTCCCGAGACCGAGGCCGGCAAGTCGGTGCAATGGCGGCGCAATGGCGCCGGCGCCCAGATCCTGGCCGATCTGGGCCTGAAACGCCTGCGCGTGCTCGGCACGCCACGGCGCCAGGTCGGGCTGGCCGGCTACGGACTGGAAGTGGTCGAGTACGTGCAATTGCCGGAGAAACCGGCGTCGGAGTGGAAACCGGGGTCAGAGTGAAGTTTAAAAAAAGGGGGGCAGAGTGAAGTTTTTCTGCTTGGGACAAAGCTACTGCGACGGTTGTGGCGAGAAAAATTCACTCTGACCCCCTTTTCTGGGGCAGAAAAATTCACTCTGACCCCCTTCCGCCCCGCCTGATAAACTGGGCGTCCCCGCAAAGCCCCATCCTCCATGCCCCGTTACGAAGGCGACATCCGCCCGTTGCCAGAAGCGCGTTACGCGATCCTGGCAAGCCGCTGGAATCCGCGCATCACCGATGTGCTGGTCGATGGCGCGCGCCGTGCCCTGGTCGGCAACGGCGTGCGCGAGGAGCAGATCGATGTCGTCCGCGTACCCGGCGCCTGGGAATTGCCCGGTGCGGCGGCCTCGCTGGCCCACGCCCGTCGGCATGCCGCGCTCATCGCGCTCGGCTGCGTCGTGCGCGGCGACACGCGGCACTACGAACATGTCGCCGACGAATGCGCCAGCGGCCTGATGCGCGTCGCCGTGGACTACCGCCTGCCGGTGGCCAATGGCGTGCTGGCGGTGGAAGAACATGCCCATGCCGAAGCCCGCGCCGGCGGCAGCCTCGGCAACAAGGGCGAAGAGGCCGCGCTCGCGGCGATGGAAATGGCGCACCTGCTGCAGCAACTGGAACACGGCCAGGCATGAAACCGCATCGCAACGATGGCATCGACCCCGCCGCGCGCTCGCGCGCCCGCCGCCGCGCCCTGCAGGCGGTCTACGCCTGGCAGTTGTCGCAGTCGGCGATCGACAAGGTGATCGACCAGTTCCGCCACGAGCAGGACATGGAAGTGGCCGACCTCGAATATTTCGAGGCCCTGGTGCGCGGCGTGGAAAGCAATTGCGAGGAACTCGACGCCGGCCTCGCGCAGTTCATCGACCGCGGCATCGCCCAGGTCGATCCGATCGAACGCGCGGTGCTGCGCATCGCCGCCTACGAGCTGAAATTCCGCCCGGACGTGCCGTACCGCGTCGTCATCAACGAGGCGATCGAAACCACCAAGCGTTTCGGCGCCGACCACGGCCACACCTACGTCAACGGCGTGCTCGACCGCGCAGCCCTGTTCTGGCGCGCGACCGAAGCGCAGTCGTCGCGCCGCGGTTGAATCGCGGCATGGCGGACGATCCGCTGCTCGCTTCCGGGACGGCGGCCCCGACGCACAGGATGCCGACGTGGCCGAGTTCGCGCTGATCGAACGCATCCGCGCGCGCGCCGGAACCCGCGGCGACGTGCTGCTCGGCATCGGCGACGATGCGGCCCTGTTGCGCGTGCCGGAAGGGCAGGCGCTCGTGGTCAGCACCGATACCCTGATCGCCGGTCGGCATTTTCCGCACGAATCGGCGGCTGCCGACATCGGCTGGAAATCCCTGGCGGTGAACCTGAGCGACCTCGCGGCGATGGGCGCCTCGCCGGCCTGGGCCTCGCTGGCGCTGACGCTGCCGTCGGCGGATGCCGTCTGGCTGGACGATTTCCTCGACGGCTTCCTTGAGCTCGCGCAGATGCATGATGTCGCCCTGGTCGGCGGCGATACCACGCGCGGCGCATTGTCGATCACCGTGACGGTGCATGGTTTCGTTCCGGCGAGCGAAGCCCTGCGACGTTCGGGCGCGCGCATCGGCGATGACGTCTGGGTCACCGGTACCTTGGGTGACGCCGCCGGCGCGTTGCAGCAATGGCGGCTGGGTGGCTTGCAGTCGGCCAAGTTGCGTTATCGCCTCGACCGGCCGACGCCACGTATCGGTGCGGCCCTGGCCTTGCGCGGGCGGGCAAGCTCGGCCATCGACATCAGCGACGGACTCGTCGCCGACCTCGGTCATGTACTCGAGGCCAGCGGCGTCGGCGCCGAACTCGATCTTGGTCGTCTGCCGACCTCGCGCACGCTGGCCGAACATTTCGCCGACGAAAACCTGCGCTGGAACCTGCAGCTCGCCGGCGGCGACGATTACGAGCTCTGCTTCACCGCATCGCCGGCCGATGCGCTGGCGATCGAGCAGGCGATGGCGGAGTGCGACACGTCGGCGACGGTCATCGGCCATATCCGGCGCGAGCGCGGCCTGCTGCTGAGCACGCCGGAGGGCGAAGCCTTCGTGACGCAGGCCTCGGGCTTCGATCATTTCGGCGAGGTGGGCGAATGAACAAGCCTGCGTCGAAGCGCATCGTGCTGACGCATCCGCTGGGCTGGATCGCCAGCGGTTTCGGCGTCGGCCTCGCGCCGCGCGCCGCTGGCACCTTCGGTTCGCTCGCTGCCTTGCTGCCGTGGTGGCTGTGGCTGCGGCACCTGCCGCTCGCGTATTACCTCGGTATCGTCGCGCTGGGGTTCGCGCTCGGCGTCTGGGCCAGCCAGTGGGTCATCCGGCGCACGCGCATCGAGGATCCCGGTGTCGTCGTCTGGGACGAGTTCGTCGGCCAATGGCTGGCGCTGTTGCTCGCACCGGCCGGTTGGCCGTGGATCGTGGCGGGCTTCGTGCTGTTCCGCCTGTTCGATATCTGGAAGCCGTGGCCGGTGCGCTGGGCCGATCGCGAATTGCATGGCGGCTTCGGCGCGATGGCCGACGATGCGCTGGCGGGCCTGCTGGCATTCGGCGTGCTGCAGTCGCTGGCCCGTTTTCTTCCGTTCTAGCCCAACGCCAGCGCGACGCGCTCGCGCAATGCCGGCAACACTTCGCGTTCGAACCAGGGGTTGTGCTGGAACCAGGCGATATTGCGCGGGCTGGGATGCGGCAACGGGAAATAGCGCGGCGCGTATTCCTGCCAAGCACGTACGGTATCGGTCAGCGTCTTCTTGCGTTGCGCGCCGAGGAAATACTGTTGCGCGTACTGGCCGATCGCCAGAATCAGCCGCACTTCGCCGAGCATCGGCAACAGGCGCGGGTGCCAGGTCTGGGAGCATTCCGGTCGCGGCGGCAAGTCGCCGGAAGCGCCGCGTCCCGGATAGCAGAAACCCATCGGCACGATGGCGACGCGGCTTTCGTCGTAGAAGCTGTCGCGATCGATACGCAGCCAGTCGCGCAGGCGCATGCCGCTGGCGTCGTTCCAGGGAATGCCGCTGCCGTGCACCAGCGTACCCGGCGCCTGGCCGACGACCAGCAGCGTCGCGGTTGCGGAGGCGCGCAGTACGGGCTTCGGTTCGAGCGGAAGACTCGCTTCGCACAAGCGGCAGGCGCGGATCTGCGCCAAGAGTTGGTCCAGCTCGCTGGGCGCGGCGAGAGGGCTCATGGCGGTGGCAGCACCTTGCCGGGGTTGAGGATGCCGTCGGGATCGAACACGCGCTTGATCGCGCGCATCGCCTCCAGCGTAGCCGGTTCCAGCGCCTGCGGCATGAAATCGCGTTTGGCCAGGCCGATGCCGTGTTCGCCCGACAGCTGGCCGCCCAGCGACAGCGTCACGGCGAAGACTTCCGCCAGTGCTTCCGTCGCGCGGGCGGACTGCGCGGCATCGGCGGCATCGTAGAGGATGTTCACGTGCAGATTGCCGTTGCCGGCATGACCGAAGCAGACGATGCGCAACCCATGCTGGCGCGAGATGTCGCCGACGCGCGCCACGAGATCGGGAATGCGCGAAACGGGAACCACCACGTCTTCGTTGATCTTGCCGCTGGCGATGCCGCGCAATGCCGGCGACAGCGCCTTGCGCGCCGCCCACAAGGCCTCCGACTGCGCGGCATCGACGGCATCGAGCGCTTCCAGGCAGCCTTCGCCTTCCGCGGCCCGACGCAGGGCCGCGACCGCATCGTCGAGCGATCTGCCATCGCCGTCGGCCTCGATCATCAGCAGCGCGCCGGCCTCGGGCAAAACGGCGCCACCGGCGTCGCGCGCCAGGCGTACGCAGTCGGCGTCCATGAATTCCAGCATCGACGGCGTTACCGGCTGCGCCATCAGGCGCGACACGGCCTGCGCGGCGGAATCGACGTCGCGATACAGCGCGCGCAGCACGCGCCGCTGCGGCGCGACCGGTACCAGGCGCAGCGTCGCTTCGACGATCAACGCCAGCGTTCCTTCCGAGCCGATCAGCAGGCGCGACAGGTCGTAACCGGTGGATGCCTTGCTGGTCGCCGCGCCGAAGCGCAGCAGCTCGCCATGGCCGGCGACCGCCGTGAGCGCAAGCACGTTGTCGCGCGTGGCGCCGTATTTCACCGCGCGCGGCCCGCCGGCATTGCAGGCGATGTTGCCGCCGATGCTGCAGTAGGGCGCGCTGGTCGGATCCGGCGGCCAGAACAGGCCGTGCGGCCGCAGCGCCGCTTGCAGGTCGCCATTGAGCACGCCCGGCTCCACGACGGCGCTGCGATCGCCGGGGCGGATGTCGAGGATGCGGTTCATGCGCTCGAAACTGACCACCACGCCGCCGGCGACCGGCACGCTGGCGCCGGTGGTGTTGGTGCCGCGCCCGCGTGCGACCAGGGGTTTGCGATGCGCGCGCGCCCAACGCACGAGTGCAACGACGTGTTCGCGCGTGGTCGGCAGGGCGACCGCCTCGGGCAGGGCCTGCCTGCGCGAGTTGTCGTAGCCGTAGGCCAGGCATTCGGCTGGATCGTCCAGCACGGCTCCGGCGCCGAGCAGGGAACGCAGTTCGCTTAGCGGGGCCGGGTCCATGCGCCGATTCTAGAACCTATCCCGCAGCCCCGTGCGGGACGACTAGAGATCGTCCAGCGTGAAGGCATTGCGGATCCAGTCGCAATGCAGTTTGCCTGCCGTGGCGGTCGTAGCGACCACATCGAAGCGGCAAGCGGCGGTGCGATGCCGGGGATGGGCGACCAGCCAGGCTTGCGCGGCCAGCGCGAGCTTGCGGCGCTTGCCGGCGTCGACCGACGCCGCGGCGCCGCCGAAACGCGCGTCGCGTCGCAACCGGACTTCGACGAAAACGAGCGTGCCGGCGTCGAGCATCACCAGGTCGAGTTCGCCGAAGGGATAGCGCGCGTTGCGCTCAAGCAGTCGCAGTCCCGCGTCCTGCAGCAGGGCGCAGGCGGCGTCTTCCGCCGCCGCACCTGCGGCCTGGCGGTCAACGCCCAGACGCGGACTCCGTGCGCAGCGCGCGTTCCGGCGCCGGACGCGGACGACCGCCGCTGAAGACGGCCCAGGCGGGATTGCGTTGCACGGTGCCGAAGCTGTCCAGGTTCAGTTCGCCGGTGGCGCCGCGGATCGAGAAGGAAGGATCGCTGCCGAGACGATCGAGATAGGCCGCAAGCTGCCAGGCATCCATGCCGAAGGCGAACAGGCGCTGGGCCGGACCGCGCGCACTGGACATCCGCTTGGCCAGATCATCCGGATCGGGCAGGTTCGATCGCTGGTCGAGCAGCCAGGGCAGTTCGGGGAATTCGATCCCGTCGAGATCGCCGTCGAGACGGGCGCTGGCGCCGCTGAGGATCAGCGACGTCGACAATCGCGGCAAGGACGCCATCGACGAAGTCTTCAGCTGCGAAGCGATCAGGCGCGCCGCCGGCGCTTTCACCGCCAGGAACACCGCCTCCGCGCCCTTGCCGTCCTGCAATGCCTGCGACAGATCGCCGACTTCGTCGCCGACCAGTGTTTCCCCGACGATCTGGCCGCCGCGCGCGCGCAACTGTTCGCGGAACGCGGTGAGCGCGCGCTGCGAGTTGTCGTCGCGTTGCGCGAAGATGCGCACGCGGCGAAGGCCGCGATCGATCAGGCGGTCGGCCGTGACCAGGCCCTCTTCATCTGGCGTGAGCGCGAAGTTGATGCTGCCCGGCGCCGTATTCTGGCCGCGATTGAGCGCGACCACGCCGATGCCGGGTTCGTTGCCGTCCGTCAAGCCGTTCACTTCCTCGCGCGCCAGCGGCCCGAGAATGAGTTGCGCACCGTCGGCGGCGGCTTGTTTCGCCGCTTTCTGCGCGCCGGCCGCGGTGCCGGCGCTGTCGTAGAAGCGGATCTCCGGGCGGCGACGCGTTTCGGCGTAATAAGCCGCGAGGATGCCGTCGCGCACGCTGGCACCGGCCGAGGCCAGGCTGCCGCTGGCCGGCAGCAACACCGCCAGCTTTTCCGGCGGCCGATAACCGTCGCGTTCCGCCGGCGGAAATCCCTGCGTCAACGCCAGGCCGGCGCGCGGCAGCGGGAAGGGCAGGGGCAGGCCGCGCTTGCCGAGTTCTCGGGCGACGAAGGGATACAGCGGATCGGCCGGATTCATCGATGCGCTGCGCTGGCTCAGCGACTGGCTGTCCAGTCGGCTGAGCTGGCGATCGATATTGCGCGCGCCGGCGCTGCGTTCGCGCGGCGACAATCCCTGCAGCAGCCAGGCTTGTTCGCCGGCCGTCTCGAAATACATGCCGGCCGCTTCGAAAGCGCGCGCACGCAGGCCATGCCAACGCGCACGCAGCGAGGTGGGCACGCTGTCGCGCGATTGCCCCAGCAGGGGCACCGCTTCGCCGCCGCGCCCGGCATCGATCATGAACTGGGCGCTGAGCAGGTCGTGCAGCAAGGCGCCATCGCCCTGCAGCTTGCGCCGGTTGGCTTGCGCGAGCGTTTGCAAGGCCTTGTCCTTGTCGCCGGCGCGGTCCCAGGCATCGGCGGCGAACACCAGGGCGCGATCGCGCGCAGGACTGCGCGCGGCGTCCGCCAGCGCCTGCCAGGCCAGCGCGGCATCGCGATACTTGCCGTCGGCCGACAGCGAGATCGCGTTCTGTTCTTCGGGACTGAGCACGATCGAGGTCGTGCTGACCGTCGCGCAACCGACGAGGAGCAGGGGGACGAGCAGGGCAGGCAACAGGCGCATGGGGGGCTTCCGGGGCGATACGACTAAGATGATACCCATTCGGACCGACGAGACCGCCATGGCCGCGCTTTCCCCCGGCACCCTTTATGTCGTGGCTACACCGATCGGCAACCTGGGCGACCTGAGCCCGCGGGCTCGCGAGACCCTCGCTGCCGTGGACGCGGTCTGCGCCGAGGACACGCGGCACACCCGGCAGCTGCTCGCCGCCTTCGGCCTGGAGCGGCCGCTGGTGGCCCTGCATGAACATAACGAGGCCGAGTTCGCCGCGCGCCTGGTCGAGCGCCTGCGCGCTGGCGAAACCCTGGCCCTCGTCTCGGATGCCGGTACGCCGCTGGTGTCGGATCCGGGCTACCGGCTGGTGCGCGAGGCGCGTGCGGCGGGCCTGCGCGTCAGCCCATTGCCGGGTGCCTGCGCCGCGATCGCCGCCCTGTCCGTGGCCGGCATTCCCAGCGATCGATTCTGTTTCGAGGGGTTCCTCCCGGCCAAGGCATCGGCGCGCCGCGAGCGCCTGCAGCATTTGGCGCGCGAGACGCGCACCCTGGTGTTCTACGAGAGCGCGCATCGCATCGAAGAATCGCTGACGGATCTGGCGGCGATATTCGGCGCCGGACGCGAAGCGGTGCTGGCGCGCGAATTGAGCAAGCTGTTCGAGACCGTGCTCGGCGATACGCTGGCGGAACTGTTGCGCCAGGTCGGCGCCGACGAGAACCAGCGCAAGGGCGAGTTCGTGCTGATCGTGCGCGGTTGCGAGGACGATGCGGCCGCGCGGCTGGCCGAAGGGCAGCGCCTGTACGCGAAACTGGGCGAATACCTCAAGCCTTCGCAGGCCGCGAAGCTCGCCGCCGAGCTCAGCGGCGCGCCGCGCAAGGCGCTTTACGGCAGCGAGGGCGAACCCGCCTGAAGCGGCGCGCGTTCAGTTCCCCTTGCGCGAACGTTTCATCCCGTACATCGACCGGTCGGCGCTGTCGATCAACGGGTCGAGTTCTTCGCCGTCGTCGGGATAGACCGCGACGCCGATGCTGGCTTGCAGCGGGATCGAATGCGTGCCGAAGCGGAACGGCTCCTCGAGCAGGTGCTGCAGGCGTCGCGCCTGCGTCATCGCACCGTCGCGATCCTCGATGCGCCACAGGATGATGCCGAATTCGTCGCCGCCGACGCGCGCCACCGTATCGGTGTTGCGCGCCGCCTGTTTCAGTCGCGCGGCGAACTCGCGGATGGCGGCATCCCCCGCGCGATGGCCGTGCAGGTCGTTGATCGGTTTCAGCTCGTCCATGTCGAGGTTGAGGATGCCGAAACGCGCGCGTTCGCGCCGTGCCTGCGCCAGGCTCAGGCGCAGCCGGTCGAAGAACACCGAACGGTTCGGAAGCCCGGTCAGCGCATCGTGCGTCGCCCGCAGGTACAGCTCGTCGGCGTTGTATTGCGCCGCATGGAACATCGATGCGGCGATCAGGTCGGACATCAGCTCCAGCAGGTGGATGTCCATTTCGTCGAACGCGCCGGTCTTCTCCGACACCACCTTGAGCACACCGGCGACGGCGTCGTCGTGGCGCAAGGGCACGACGATCATCGAGCGCAGGCCGATCCTGCGGCAGGCTTCGCGATCGACGCGCGGATCGGATTCGGAGTCTTCGCAGCGCAGGGCGAAGCCCTTTTCCACGCACAGGCCGGTCAGGCTGCCGCTGCGTTGCAGGCGCAGGCCGATGTGGTTCTGCAGGATGCCGGAAGCGGCGCGATAGACCATCTCCTCGCCCTCGGCCAACTCGACCACGGCACCGTGCGCGCCCGTGATGCGCTGCGCCCTCTCGGCGACGAAGGTCATGACCGCGCTCAGGTCGAGGCCGAGCCGCACGATTTCGGTTTGCGCCCGTATCACCTCGCGCAATCGTTCGCTGCCGATGTCTGGTTCGCGGTCGCGCATCGCCCCTTTCCGTCTGGCCCGACGCCGGCCCGTTCCGGGCCTTCCGGGGCCTATGCTGCCAGTACGCGCGGTGCTTGTGCGAGGCCGGCACGAAAGCGGCGCTTCAGTTGGGCTGTGAGACAATCCGCGTCGGCGGAGTCGGCCAGACAACCGCGTCGCGACTCGATCGCGCCGAGGAAAGTCCGGGCTCCACAGAGCAAGGTGCCAGGTAACGCCTGGGCGGCGCGAGCCGACGGCTAGTGCAACAGAGAACAGACCGCCGAACGGCCCGCAAGGGCGCGTGGTAAGGGTGAAACGGTGGGGTAAGAGCCCACCGCCTGCGGGGCCAACGTCGCAGGGCACGGTAAACCCCACCTGGAGCAAGGCCAAATAGGGGGACGATGGGTTGGCTCGGCCCGTCCCCGGGTGCGCTGCTTGAGCCCTGCCGCGAGGCAGGGCCGAGAGGAATGGTTGTCCACGACAGAACCCGGCTTACCGGCCGGCTCCGCCACTTCTGTCCCGCACGGTCCGCCTGGCAAGGCCAGAGGGGGACGATGGG
>CAYWHO010000007.1:0-10199 GCA_964458195.1 uncultured Arenimonas sp. | reverse complement strand
TCCGCCACTTCTGTCCCGCACGGTCCGCCTGGCAAGGCCAGAGGGGGACGATGGGTTGGCTCGGCCCGTCCCCGGGTGCGCTGCTTGAGCCCTGCCGCGAGGCAGGGCCGAGAGGAATGGTTGTCCACGACAGAACCCGGCTTACCGGCCGGCTCCGCCACTTCTGTCCCGCACGGTCCGCCTGGCAAGGCCAGAGGGGGACGATGGGGTGGCTCGGCCCGTCCCCCATCGCTGCTTGAGCCCTGCCGCGAGGCAGGGCCGAGAGGCCGCTTTCGGCGTCCTGCCTCGCGCGGCGACCGGAGGGAGTGCAGAGCCATTCGCACATCCTGTGCTTCAGAATGGTTGTCCACGACAGATGGGCTTACCGGCCGGCTCCGCCACTTCTGTCCCTTCGCCAGGATTTGGGGCGCCCTCGGGCGGTGCCGGGCTTGCCTTGCGCAACTGCTTCGGTTCCACGCCCGCACTGGCGCGGTTTGGCCCAGTTCCACGCCCGGCGCCACCGAGCGAGACCTCGGTCACGCCTCTTCGCAATATCGAGCGGAAACAAGACTAACCAAACGGTTCTTAAACCAGTCTCTCAAGATTGGCGCAAGACATTGATTCCCAAAGCGAATTTTCCCGATTTTTTGCTTGACAGCCCCCCGACCCAGGACTAACGTGGGCTTCCGAGGGAATTTCGGGTTTTTTGTGGGGATCAGTGGGGAAATGTTTCAGGGCGAAACGGCGATCACGATCGACGACAAGGGCCGCCTGGCCATCCCGGTCGCATTCCGGGATCTGGTGGCGAGCGCCGGCGGCCGCCTGGTCGTCGCCTACAACCCCTACGAAGCCGGCTGCCTCTGGCTGTACCCCGAAGCCGACTGGACCAAGGTCCGCGATCAGGTGATGGCCCTGCCGAACGCGAAGAAAGTGCATCGCAACCTGCAGCTGAAGCTGGTCGGTGCGGCCACGCCGGTCGAACCGGACGGCAACGGTCGCGTGCTGATTCCGGCCAGCCATCGCAACGCGGTCGGCATCGACAAGAAAGCGGTGCTGCTGGGCATGGGCAACAAGTTCGAATTGTGGAGCGAGCAGGCGCACCTCGCGCAGATCCGTCTGACGATCGCGGAAGACGAGGTCAGCGAGGACATGCTCGATTTGAGGCTTTAACGGTGACGGTCGGGACGTCTGTGGCGACGCAGAACCCGAGCCATCTACCGGTGATGTGGACGCAGGTGCTCGATGGCCTGCGCGTGATCGGGAACGGCAGATATCTCGACGGAACATTCGGCCGCGGCGGCCACGCACGCGGCGTGTTGGACCGGCTCGGGCCGGCAGGAAGGTTGTTGGTGATGGACAAGGACCCCGCTGCGATCGCGTGCGCCGCCGAGCTTTTCGGCGACGATGCCCGCGTCGCCGTATACCGGGGTTCCTTCGCCGAACTGGGCGAATGGAGCGAAACCGCCGACGGCCTCGATGGCGTGCTGTTCGACCTCGGCGTGTCTTCGCCGCAGCTCGACCAGGCCGAGCGCGGCTTCAGCTTCGGCAAGGACGGCCCGCTCGACATGCGCATGGACAACGAGTCCGGCGAAAGCGCCGCCGACTGGTTGGCGCGCGCGAGCGAGAAGGAAATCGCCGACGTGCTGTGGATCTACGGCGAGGAAAAGCTCAGCCGAAAGATCGCCCGAACCATCGTCGCCCGCCGCGACGAAACGCCGTTGACCCGCACCGCGCAATTGGCCGAACTGATCGCTTCCGTTGTCGGCCGCGGCGACGGCCGCATCCATCCTGCGACGCGCAGCTTCCAGGCTATCCGCATCCACATCAATCGCGAACTCGCCGATCTCGAGCGCGGGCTGGATGCCGCGCACGCGCGGCTCAAGCCGGGCGGCCGCCTGGCCGTGATCAGCTTCCATTCGCTGGAAGACCGCATCGTCAAGCAGTTCATCGCGCGCCACGCCAAGGCGCCCCCGGGCAACCGCCGCATGCCGGTCGCGCAGGAGTTCCACGCCACCTTGCTGGATCTCGGCGGCGCCCAGCGCGCCGACGACGAGGAAGTGGCGCGCAATCCGCGCGCCCGCAGCGCCGTGCTGCGCGTCGCGGAAAAGAAGGGCGTTTCGCCGCAGGTGGGCGCATGAGCCCACGCATTTTCCTGATCGCGTTCCTGCTTGTGGCGACCGTGGGCAGCGCCGTCGGCGTGGTCTATGCGCGCCAGCAGCATCGTCTCGCCTACGTCGAGTTGACCCGGCTAGAGCGCGCCCGCGACGAACTGAACATGGAGTTCGGTCGTCTGCAGCTCGAACAGGCGACGTGGTCGGAAACCAATCGCATCGAACAAACCGCGACCGAGCGGCTCGGCATGGCCTTCCCGCAGGATGCCGACGTGGTGGTGCTCAGGCCATGAAAGCGCGCGCCCGCCCCTACGACCTGAAAGTGCGCCTCACCGCGCTGGCAGCCGTGCTCGGCCTGTGCGGCGTGGTGCTGGTCGGCCGTGCGGCGCAGATGCAGTTGCTCAACAAGGATTTCTACCAGCACCAGGGCGAGGCGCGCTTCCTTCGCGAGATCCCGATCCCGACCTCGCGCGGCATGATCCTGGACCGCAACGGCGAGCCCCTGGCCGTCTCCACGCCGGTCGAGTCGGTCTGGGCCAATCCGCAGGAGCTGTTGCAGCATCCGGAACGTCTGCCGGAACTGGCCAAGGCGCTGGGCATCCCGCAGGACGTGCTGACGCAACGCGTCGCGCAGCGTTCCGACAAGGAATTCGTCTACCTGCGCCGGCACATCAATCCAGACGACGCCCAGGCCGTCGTCGCGCGCGGCATTCCCGGCGTGTACTCGCAGCGCGAATTCCGCCGCTTCTATCCGCACGGCGAAGTGATGGCGCATGCGCTGGGCTTCACCAATATCGACGATCGCGGACAGGAAGGCCTTGAGCTCGCTTTCGACAATTGGCTGACGGGCAAGCCGGGCGCGCAGAAGATCATCCGCGACCGTCGCGGCCGCATCGTCGAGAACGTGGACCTCATCCGCGCCGCGGAGCCGGGCAAGGACCTGACGCTGTCCATCGACCGCCGCATCCAGTACCTGGCCTATCGCGAACTGAAGGCCGCGCTTCTGGCCAACCAGGCCTCGAGCGGCTCGGTCGTCGTGCTCGATATTCCGACCGGCGAAATCCTCGCGATGGTCAACCAGCCGGCCTACAACCCGAACGCGCGCGAAGCGGCGATTCCCGGTACGCATCGCAATCGGGCGCTGACCGACGTGGTCGAGCCCGGTTCGGTCATCAAGGCATTGACGGTGGCGGCCGCGCTCGAAAGCGGCGTCGATCCGGACATCGTCGTGCCGACCACGCCCCTGGTGGTGTCCGGCCATCCGATCCGCGACGTGCACGACTACGGCCCGGTCACGCTCGAGCGTCTGCTGCAGAAGTCCTCGAACATCGGCGCCAGTCGCCTGGCGCTCAACATGAGCAACGAGCACTTCTACGACGTGCTGCATCGCTTCGGTTTCGGCCAGAGCACCGGCTCGGGTTTCCCGGGCGAGTCGGCCGGCGTCCTGGCGCCGGCGCGCAGCTGGGGTCAACTGGAAAAAGCGACGATCTCCTACGGTTACGGCCTGTCGGTCACGCCGTTGCAGATCGCCCAGGCCTATGCGGCGCTGGCGAACGACGGCCGGTTGATGCCGCCGACCTTCGTCAAGGGCGGTGGCGACGGCGGGCGCCAGGTGCTCGACCCGCGCATCGCGCGCGAAGTGCTGCGCATGCTCGAGAGCGTCACCAAGACCGGCGGCAGCGCAACGCGCGCGGCCGTCACCGGCTACCACGTCGCCGGCAAGACCGGCACCTCGCGCAAGTTCACCCGCGGCGGTTACGAGAAGAAATACATCTCGCTGTTCGCCGGCGTCGTGCCGATGGACCATCCGAAGTTCGCGATGGTGGTCGTCATCCACAATCCGAGCGGTCGCGACTACTACGGCGGCCTGGTTTCCGCGCCGGTATTCCACAACGTGATGGACGGCGCGCTGCGCCTGATGGACGTGCCGCCCGACCATGTCGAGCAGTGGTACGCCGGCGACGCCGAAGGCGCGCAACCGTCGGCAGCGGCGGCGCAGGCCGAGGTGCCGAGCGCAGCGCAGGATGCCGCTGCGGTTTCGACGGGAGCGGCGCAATGACTCGCTCCCTGAGGCTGCACGAATGGCTCGAAGGCGAAGTATCGCCCTTGCCGCCATTCGATCCGCTCTTGCGCGAACTCAGCGCCGATACGCGTGAGCTGGGCGAGGGCGATGTCTTCGTCGCGCTCGCCGGCGCGACCACGCACGGCCTGCGTCACGCCGACAAGGCGCAGGCGGCGAAAGTCGCCGCGATCGTTTACGAAGCGCCGGCGCCGGACGACGTGTCCCCGCCGGCCAATGCCATCGCGGTTCCCGGACTGCGTGCGCGTCTCGGCCGGCTGGCCGACAAGTTCTACGGATCGCCGTCGAAAGTGCTGGCGATGACCGGCGTGACCGGCACCAACGGCAAGACCTCGACCGTGCAGCTGATCGCGCAAGCCCTGCATGCCGACGGCGCCATCGTAGGCAGCATCGGTACGCTCGGCGCCGGCCTGCACGGCCGGATCGTTTCCGGCGAGCGCACCACGCCGGACGTGGTCAGCGTGCACCGCCTGCTGGCGAAGATGCGCGATCAAGGCGCCACCCAGGTGGCGATGGAAGTGTCTTCGCATGCGCTGGAGCAGGGGCGCGTCGACGAGGTCGCGTTCAAGGTGGCGGTTTTCACCAACCTCACTCGCGACCATCTCGATTTCCACGGCACGATGCAGGCGTATGGCGAGGCCAAGGCGAAACTGTTCGCCTGGCCGACCCTGCAAGCCGCGGTGGTGAACCTGGACGATGCGTTTGGCGCCGAGCTGCTCGCTAAGGTCGATGCCGGCGTACGCCGAATCGGTCTGAGTTCGCGCGGACACGCCGAAGCCACGCTGCACGCGGACGAGCCGCGGCTTTCCCCGGAAGGCATCCGTTTCGTGCTGCGCGAAGGTGCCGAGTCGCATGCCCTGCGCTCGCCCTTGTTGGGTCGCTTCAATATCGACAATCTGCTGGCCGTCGCCGGCGCCTTGCGCGCCCTCGGCTGGAGCCTGGAAAAAGTGGCGGCCGCACTGCCGCAGCTTTCGCCCGTCGGCGGCCGCATGAGCCGCGTCGGTGGCGAGCGCGGCCTGCCCCTGGTCGTCGTCGACTACGCGCATACGCCCGATGCGTTGGAGCAGGCGCTGTCCAGCCTGCGCGAACACCAGCCGCGCCGCCTCGTCTGCGTGTTCGGTTGCGGCGGCGATCGCGATCGCGGCAAGCGTCCGCAGATGGCGGCGATCGCCGAACGCGGCGCCGACCGGATCATCGTCACCGACGACAATCCGCGCAGCGAAGACGGCGACGCCATCGTCGCCGACATCATGGCGGGCTTCGTCAACGCACGGGGCGTCGAAGTGCAGCGCGACCGAGCCCTGGCCATCGCATTGGCGTTGCGGGATGCCGGTGCCGACGACATCGTCCTGGTGGCGGGCAAGGGCCACGAGACCTATCAGGAAGTCGCCGGCGTTCGTCATGCGTTCGACGATCTCGACGTGGCGCAGCGATTGCTCGATGCGGCCCCGAAGGCGGGTGGGGCATGAGGCCCGTCCTGCTTTCCACCGTAGCCCATTGGTGCGAGGGTCGGCATCTTGGCGACGACGTCGTCATCGGAGCGGTCAGTACCGATACGCGCACGATCGTGCCTGGCTCCCTGTTCGTGGCCCTGCGCGGCGAGAACTTCGACGCGCACGATTTCGTCGCCGAGGCGCAGGCGCGCGGCGCCGCGGCGCTGCTCTTGCACCGCGATGTCGAAACCGATCTGCCGCGCGTGCTCTGCGCCGACACGCAGGAAGCGCTGGGCGAGTTCGCCGCCGGCATGCAACAGTCGCGCCGTGCGGTGGTCGTGGCGTTGACCGGCAGCAACGGCAAGACTTCGGTCAAGGCGCTGGCGCAAGGCATCCTCTCGCGCGCCGGCCGCACCTATTTCAATCCGGGCAACCGCAACAATGAGATCGGCCTGCCGCTGGCCGTGCTCGACGCGCCGGAAGACGCCGAATTCGCCATCTACGAGATGGGCGCGGGCAAACCCGGCGACATCGCCTACCTGACCAGCATCGTTGCGCCGCAGGTGGCATTGGTGAACAACATCGCGCCGGCGCACATGGAACGCATGGGCAGCCTGCTCGGCATTGCCGAGACCAAGGGCGCAATCTACGAAGCCCTGCCCGACGACGGCGTGGCGGTCATCAACGCCGACGACGCCTTCGCGCCTTACTTCGCCGGTATCGTCGGGGCGCGCCGCAGCTTCCGCTTCGGCATCGACAACGACGCCGACGTGCGTGCCAGCCGCATCGCCATCGGCGCCGAGGCCTCGCGTTTCCTGCTGCACACGCCGGCGGGCAGCCAGGAGATCGAGCTGCCGCTGCCCGGTCGGCACAGCGTCATGAATGCGCTGGCCGCCGCCGCGCTGGCCTTGGCCGCCGGTGCGCCGTTCTCGGCCATCGTCGAAGGTTTGCGCAATGCCGAGCCGGTGAAAGGACGCCAGATCGCGCACGTCCTCGGCAACGGTGCCGTGCTGATCGACGACAGTTACAACGCCAATCCCGGTTCGGTGTCGGCCGCCATCGCCACGCTGGCGCCGCATGGCGCCAGCGCCTGGCTGGTGCTCGGCAACATGGCCGAGTTGGGCGAGACCGCCGCGGCCTTGCATGCCGACATCGGACGCCAGGCCAGACGCGCCGGTCTCGGCAGGGTCTGGACCTTGGGCGAGCTCGCGCGCGAAGCCAGTGCCGCCTTCGGCGAAGGCGGGCGGCATTTCGCATCGCACGAAGCCCTGGTCGCCGCGTTGGCGGCGGAGCTGCGCACCGGCGTGCGTTGCCTGGTGAAGGGGTCGCGTTCGAGCGCGATGGACAAAGTGGTCTCGGCCTTGCTGACCGACAACAACAACAAGAATTCGGAGGGGACCGGACATGCTGCTTGAACTGGCCCGTTTGCTGCAGGCCTGGGCGCGCTTCTTCGCGCTGTTCGACTACATCACCATGCGCGCGATCCTCAGCGCCCTGACCGCGCTGGCGCTGTCCTTGTGGCTGGGGCCGACCGTGATCGAGCGTCTCGCCCGCCTGAAGGGCGGCCAGCCTATCCGCAAGGACGGTCCGCAATCGCATTTCTCCAAGGCCGGCACGCCGACCATGGGCGGCGCGCTCATCCTGCTGACGATCACGCTGGCGACCCTGCTCTGGGGCGACCTGCGCAACCGCTATGTGTGGATCCTGCTCTCGGTGCTGGTGGCGTTCGGCGCGATCGGTTGGCTCGACGACTGGATCAAGATCGTCAAGCGCGACCCGAACGGCCTGAAGTCGCGGCACAAGTACGCGCTGCAGTCGGTGTTCGGCCTCGCCGCGGCGGTGGCGCTGTACATGAGCGCGGACGTGCCGGCCGCGACGACGCTCTATCTGCCCTTGCTGAAGAACTTCGCGTTGCCGCTCGGCGCCGGGTTCGTCGTGCTGGCCTATTTCTGGATCGTCGGG
The DNA here is from genome assembly GCA_964458195.1 of uncultured Arenimonas sp. Classification (GTDB taxonomy): domain Bacteria; phylum Pseudomonadota; class Gammaproteobacteria; order Xanthomonadales; family Xanthomonadaceae; genus Arenimonas. The sequence goes on along the minus strand of CAYWHO010000007.1, from coordinate 2,634 downwards.
TTCTCCAACGCGGTGAACCTGACCGATGGCCTGGATGGCCTCGCGATCATGCCGACGGTCCTGGTCGCGGCGGCGCTCGGCGTTTTTGCCTATGCCTCGGGTCACGCGCAGTTCTCGCAATACCTGCAGATCCCGGCGATCCCGGGCGCCGGCGAGCTGACCATCTTCTGCGCCGCGATCGCCGGTGCAGGCCTCGGCCTCCTCTGGTTCAACACCTATCCCGCAATGGTGTTCATGGGCGACATCGGCGCGCTGGCCCTGGGCGCCGCACTCGGCACGATCGCCGTCATCGTGCGCCAGGAGCTGATCCTGGTCGTGATGGGCGGCATCTTCGTGATCGAGACGCTGTCGGTGATGATCCAGGTCGCCAGCTTCAAGCTGACCGGACGCCGCGTCTTCCGCATGGCGCCGATCCACCATCACTTCGAGCTCAAGGGTTGGCCGGAGCCGCGCGTGATCGTGCGCTTCTGGATCATCTCGGTGGTGCTGGTGCTCGTCGGCCTGGCCACCTTGAAGGTACGTTGATGATGAACCTTCGCGATCGCGCCAGCCAGGCACTGCGGTTCGACGACCTCGAAGGTCGCTTCGATCCGTGGCTGCTCACCGTGGTCGTGACCCTGGCGTCGATCGGCGTGGTGATGGTGGCGTCGAGCTCGATGCCGTACGCGCTCAGCAACGGCGTCGGCGCGTTCTACTACTTCAATCGCCCCCTGATGTTCCTGGCCGGCGGCATCGTGCTGGCCCTGCTGGCGATGCGCACGGAGATGAAGCAGGTCGAGCAGCACAGCCATTTGTTCCTCGCGCTGTGCTTCGTATTGTTGCTGGCGGTGCTGGTGCCGGGCGTCGGTCGCACGGTCAACGGCGCGCGCCGCTGGATCAATCTCGGTATCTCGAATTTCCAGGCGGTGGAAGCGGTGAAGCTGATGTTCATCGTCTGGCTGGCCAGCTACCTCGTCCGCTTCCGCGACGAAATCGGCAACCGCTGGAAGACGCTGCTCAAGCCGCTGATCCTGGCGGGCGCGCTGGTCGGCCTGTTGCTGATCCAGCCGGACTTCGGCTCGGCAATGCTGATCCTCGCCGTCACCGGCGGCATGGTCTGGCTCGGTGGCGCGCGAATCCGCAACCTGGCGATTCCTGCGCTGGCCGGCATGGTGGCGATGTCCTTCATCGTGCTGCTCGAGCCCTACCGCGTGCGGCGCCTGACGTCTTTCAGCAATCCCTTCGCCGATGCCTTCGGCAGCGGCTACCAGCTGGTGCAAGCCCTGATCGCGATCGGTCGCGGGGAAAGCACCGGCGTCGGTCTCGGCGGATCGATCCTGAAGCTCGACTACCTGCCGGAAGCGCATACCGACTTCATTTTCTCCGTGACCGCCGAGGAGTTCGGTTTCCTCGGCGTCTGCGTCATCGTCGGCCTGTTCGCGCTGTTCGCCTGGCGGGCGCTGCGCATCGGCTGGCGCTGCATCGGCATGCGCCGGCATTTCAGCGGCTATTGCGCCTTCGGTATCGGCCTGTGGGTCAGCCTGCAGGCATTCGTGTCGATGGGCGTGAACCTGGGCGTGTTGCCGACGAAGGGTCTGACCTTGCCGCTGATTTCGTCGGGCGGTTCCAGCATCCTGATGACCTGCGCGGCGATGGGCGTGCTCCTGCGCATCAGCTACGAACTCGACCGTGCCGAACTGCGCGCCACGCGCCTGCGCGGCGGCGCGATGCCGATGGACGCGGGCGGCGAGGAGGACCTGGAGCTTTCGCCGCAGACCGCCGACTATCGGCGCGGCGCGGCACCGGTCACGCCGGTTCCCCTGCGCGAGCCGCGCGCCCGCATCGAACCGAAACTGGGAGCGCAGCGATGAGCGCTTCCCGGCAGGCTCCCGTCATGATCCTGGCCGGCGGTACCGGCGGCCACATCTTCCCCGGGCTCGCCGTCGCGAACGCCTTGCGCGCGCGCGATGCCTCCGTGCTCTGGCTGGGCGCCGACGGCGGCATGGAAACGCGCCTGGTGCCGGCGCACGGCCTGCCGATCCGCACCATCGCCGTGCGCGGCCTGCGCGGCAAGGGTTTCGCCAGCACGCTCGCGGCCCCGTTCGTCTTGCTGCGTTCGCTTTGGCAGGCGTGGGCCGTGCTGCGTCGCGAGCGGCCGCGTGCCGTCGTGAGCTTCGGCGGTTATGCGGCCGGCCCCGGCGGTTTGGCGGCATGGCTGTTGCGCCGGCCGTTGATCGTGCACGAACAGAACCGCGCGCCGGGCATGACCAATCGTGTGCTCGCGCGCCTCGCGCGACGCGTGCTCTGCGGCTTTCCCGACAGCTTCGCCGGCGTCAAGAACGAGACTGTGGGCAATCCCGTGCGTGCCGAGATCTCTTCGCTGCCGCAACCGGCCGAGCGTTTCGCCGGCCGCGAGGGTCCGATCCGCCTGCTCGTGCTCGGCGGCAGCCAGGGCGCGCGCGCGATCAACGAAGCGGTGCCGAAGGTGGTCGCTGCACTGCAATCGCAGCAATCGTTCGAGATCCGCCACCAGTGCGGCGAAAAAATGCTGGATCAGGCCCGCGCCGCCTACGCCGACGCCGGCGTGCAGGCCAGCGTCGAGCCTTTCATCACCGACATGGCCGCAGCCTACGGCTGGGCCGATCTGGTGATCGG
>CAYWHO010000006.1:0-26841 GCA_964458195.1 uncultured Arenimonas sp. | reverse complement strand
TGTAGGAGCGGCGTCAGCCGCGATCGCTTTTTGCGACCTTGTTCGGGCTTGCGATTCCCTCTCCCCGCTCGCGGGGAGAGGGTCAGGGTGAGGGGCGCAGCAGACGGAGAAAGCACTCATGAACTTCAAGGACCATTTCTCCGGCCACGCCAATCTCTACGCGCAGGCGCGACCGACCTATCCGCCCGCATTATTCGAATGGCTGGCGAGCATTTGCCCGAAACGCGAATCCGTCTGGGATGCCGGTTGCGGCAACGGCCAGGCCAGCCTCGCGCTCGCCGCGCATTTCGACCGCGTGTTCGCCACCGACCCCAGCGATACGCAGATCGCCGCCGCCACGCCGCGGGACAATATCCGCTACGCGGTCGAGCCTGCCGAACGCTGCTCGTTGCCCGACGGCAGCGTCGATCTCGTCACCGTCGCCCAGGCCATGCACTGGTTCGATTGCGACCGTTTCTTCGCCGAAGCCAAGCGCGTGATGAAGCCGGACGGCCGCATCGCCGTCTGGACCTACGAGCGTTCGTCGGTGAACCCACAAGTCGATGAAGTGTTCTATCGCCTGTACCGCGGCGAACTCGACCCCTACTGGGCGCCGGAGCGCCGCCACGTCGAATCCGGCTACGCGACCTTGCCCTTTCCCTTCGAGCGCATCGACGCACCGCCCTTCGAACTGCGCTGCGATTGGACCCTGGCGCAATACCTCGCCTACCTGCGCAGTTGGTCGGCCTCGCAGAAACTGGCGAAGCAAACCGGTCGCGACATCGTCGGCGAATTCGCCGACGACATGCAGGCCGCCTGGGGCGATCCCGATACCGTGCGCGCGGTGATCTGGCCGATGACGGTGAAGGCGGGGCGCCTGTGAACCGGGCGGCGGTTTGCGCTTGCCGCGGCGAGGAAAACGCCAACGCCGCCATGATCGTTGCTAGCATCTGAGCCTCGGTACGCCAGGGAAAGAACAGCGATGCGCAACAAGGAACGTCTCGATCGTAGGCTGGCTCTTCTGCTGTTCTGCTTGCTGATCGCCGGCAGCGCCTCGGCGGCCCCCCGGGGCGGCCTGGTCACCTTTTCCAACGAGCAACAGCTGCAGGCCTACTTGCGCGAAAAGTTTGACGAGAAGGAAAAAGAGGAACAAAAAGAGCGGGCCGAGGCGGAGGCCAGGCAGAAGAAGTGGGAGGAGATGGAGGCGAAACGGAAGGCCGCGCAGCAGGCCGCTGCCAAAAATAAACCCGCGAGCTCCACTCCCGTGAATCCGACGGGTACCTTGGCGGGATCGACTACGCCGGGCGCCATCGTCCTGATCGAGAATGCCGCTACCGGGTTCCGACGGGAACTCACGGCCGACAAAGACGGCAACTATCGAGCGGGGGGTTTGGCGGCCGGATCCTACAAGGTCACGGCGGATGGCATCGTCAAGGAAGTTTCGGTGAGCCTGGGATCGAGCGCCTCCGCAGTCGACACGGTGGGGGTGATAGGCGGTGGCGTTATCGACTCGGTGCCGACGCTTGACTCGACGACGATCCTGACGGACGAACAGATCGCCGCGGTGCCGGTGGCCAGAAACGTTACGAGCGTTGCGCTACTCGCGCCGGGCACGGTCGCCCCGGCCGAGAAGAGCGACGCGGATGCCATCACCAATGTGCAGACCGTGGGCGTGGACGAGGGCGGCATCGTCAAGAAGGCGGGTGGTTATCTGGTCGTGCTCCGGCGCGGTCGCCTGTTCACGATCAAGGCCACGGGCAAGGAACTGAAAGCGGTCTCGTCGGAGAATGCCTATCCGCCAGGCCTTTCGCCGGTCGAGGACTGGTACGACGAGATGCTGATCAGCGGCAACACCATCGTCGTGATCGGTTACAGCTACGCCCGCGGCGGCACCGAGATCGGTTTGTTCGAACTCGCGCCGAACGGACGTATCGCCTACCGCGCGACCTACCATCTGCGCAGCAGCGACTATTACTCCAGCCGCAACTACGCCAGCCGCCTGATCGGCGACACCTTGTACCTGTATTCCCCGCTAGCCATTTTCGGCTGGGAATCGAAGGAAACCAAGCTGCCCGGGTTGAAGCGTTGGCGCAACGACGGCAAGGCGGAGTTCGAGCGCATCCTACCCGTCGAGCGACTCTACCGATCGGGTCTCGGGGAGGGCGACTGGTGGAGTCAGACATTGCATTCGGTCACGCAGTGCAAGATCGCGAAGGCGAACTTCGATTGCAGGACCACCGCCGTGCTCGGTCCTTCGTCGGACGCGTTCTATGTATCCAGAGAGGCCGTGTACGTTTGGGTGACGGAAGACCTCCTCGAAAATCGGGAGATTCCCCAGGCAGCCATTCTGCGCATTCCCCTGGACGAGTCCGCGCCGACATCCCTTCGAGTGCAGGCTAGCCCCATCGATCAACTTTCCTTCCTTGAAAAAGACGCCTACTTGAACGTGCTGCTCGGTGCCGACGCGGGAGGGCAGCGGATGTGGGCGGCGGAGGGAAAGGCCGGTAGTGTCGCCCTGTTGCGCGTGCCGATCGCCGACTTCGGCGGCGCCGATGCCGTGGCCGCGGCAGAGCGCTACAGAGCGCTTCCTTTTGGCGAGGACGATGAGTACTGGGGCTTGCGCAACCGCTATGTCGGCGACTGGTTGTTGTATGGCAGCCAATACGGAAAGGCATTCGCTTACGCAGTGCGTTTCGATCGCGACGAGGATGCCGTCCGACTGAACCTGGGCCATGACGTCGACCGCATTGAGGCGATGGGTGCCGATGCGCTTGTCGTCGGCAGCGCCCGGCGTGGTCTTGCTGCGGATTCGCGGACGAAGTACGTATCCGATACCGTGCTGAGCAGCATCGATCTCGGCGAAGGTGCGCGAATCGCCATGCAGTACGTGATGCCGAACGCCAGCCAGTCCGATGACAGGACGCATGGCTTCTTCTACCGGCCTCTCGGTGCGGACGAGGGTGTGTTCGGCTTGCCGGTCGAGTCCGAAAGCCCCGAGTCGGCGATGATCCGTTTTCTGCGCAACCGGCAACTCAGGCTGGGCGCCATCGGCGAACTCGCGGCGAAACCGGGTCCGCGACGCGATGATGCTTGCAAGGCCAGCTGCTATGACTGGTACGGCAACGCCCGCCCGATCTTTATCGGCGACCGGGTCTACGGATTGATGGGCTACGAATTAATCGAAGGCGAACTGGTCGACGGGCGCATCCGGGAGCGGCGGCGCATCGATTTCACGCCTTCCGTTCCAGCGAAGAAGTAACGACGGAAATCACGCATGGCTGTCGCGACCCATAAACGACGCACGGCCAAACACGAACCACCAACCCGCTACCGCCCCTCATACCAATACCTTCTCGCGAAATCCGTCAGCGAGCGCGGGTCGCGCAGCAGGCGCCAGCCGATGCGCGGCATCTGGGTGAACCAGTGCCAGTCGCCGTGGCGGTCGAACTTGCGCGACGAGGTGATGGTCTTGACGCCGCGAAGGCGTACAAGTTTCTGGCCGCGCGCGCGGCCGAGACGGCGCAGTCGCACCAGCATGTCCACGTCTTCGGCGATCATCCGGGTTTCGTCGTAGCCGCCTAGCGTTTCGTGGTCGGCGCGGCGCCAGAACACCAGGCCGGTATCGAAACCGGTCAACCAGACCATGGGCAGCATGCTGGCGAAGGCGAGAGCGATGCCCAGCGACCAGCGCTCCATCGTCACGCGGCTGGCGCCACCGAGGGTGCGTGGATCGGCGGCGGCTTTCAGCAGCGCATTGAATACCTGCGGATGCAGGACGGAATCGGCATCGACGAAGGCCAGCCATTCGCCCTGTGCCACCGACGCGCCGCCGTTGCGCGCGGCGGCGATGCAGCGTTTTTCGACCGGCACCACGCGCACGCCGCGGGCCCGCGCGATCTCGGCCGTCGCATCGGTGGAACCGTTGTCGGCGACGATGACTTCGATCTCGGCAGGACAGGCGGCACGCACGGCATCGACCGAATCGAGCAGGCGCGGCAGGCGCTCGGCCTCGTTCCAGGCCGGAATCACCAGTGAAATACGCGGCGTGAGGTCCACGTCAGCCGCGCCGGATCGCCACCGACTCCCACACGGCGACGATGCCCAGCACCACCGTCGTCGCCAGCCCGAGCCATAGCGGCGTCAGCCAGTGCATGAAGGTCGGCGCGGCCAGCAGGCCGAGCAGGGCGATGCCGAGCATATGCGAGAGCGGTGGCGTGCGCCGGTCGTTGGTCAGCCATTTGAACCAGGCGACACCGAGCAGATAGCACAACGGGCCGCCGAGGATCGCCGCCAGCGCGGCATTCTCGCCGTGCTGCGGATGCACGATCACCAGTTCGTCGGCGACCGCGCAGATGATGATGCCGGCGACGATCAGCGTGTGCGCATAGGTATAGGCGCTGCGCGCCTGCCGACCCGGATCTTGCGAGTGCGCGAGGCGGTGATGCGCGCGTTGTTGCCCGGTGTCGAAATAGATCCACCACATCAGCACGCTGCCGAACACGGCCGAGACGAGGGCGGCGACGGTCGGCGCATTCCAGGCCTGGTCGCCGAAGGTCGCGCCGGTGACGAGCAAGGACTCGCCCAGCGCGATGATGACGAACAGCGCGCAGCGTTCGGCGAGATGATTGCCGTCGATGTCCCAGTCGGCCGTGCTGGAACGGCCGAGGCCGGGCACATGGAAGTAGGCCCAGGGCCCGATCCATTCGATCGCCAGCGCCGATACCCACCACAACCAACGCGCGCCGCCGTCGGCGAAACCGCCGAGCAGCCAGCAGGCCGCCGAGGCCAGCAGCCAGACCAGGATGCGCTGGAAATTGCGGCGCATGCGCTCGGGTGCGCCGCGGGCGGCCCACAGGAAGAACAGGGTGCGGCCGACCTGCATGAACGCATAGCTGATCGCGAACACGAGGCCGCGTTCGCCGAAGGCCTGCGGGATCGACACCGACAAGAGGATGCCGGCGAACATCAGCACGAACAGGCAGATGCGCACCGGCAAGCGCTCGGGGTCGAGGAAATTCGTCACCCAGGAGGTGTAGATCCAGACCCACCACACGGCCAGCAGCAACAGACCGACTTCGGCGAGCCCATGCAGGCTCAGGTCACCGAGCAGGGAATGCGACAACTGGGTCACGGCAAAAACGAAGACGAGATCGAAGAACAGTTCGACCATCGACACGCGGCCGCTGTCGGCCTTGCCCCGTTCGCGCAGCAGGCTCATCGAAAGACTCCGCTCAGAAGCGCCGCAGTCGCCAGCCCAGCAGCCCGGCGACCGCCGCCGGCGGGGCGAACACGAGGGCGAAGATCGGCAGTTCGTCGGCGATCGAGTAGCCATGCGTGGTGCCGATCCACAGATTGACGCCCGCGCCGATGAACCAGGCCGGGATGAACCACAAGGCCCCGGTGCCCGTCGCGTATCGGGATCGGCCGATCGCAAGGCCGATCAGCAGGAAGACGACAAGCAGGCCCAGGCCTGCGCCAATCACCATGACGGTATGCATCGTTGCGATCCTCCTCCGGAGGGATCGAGTATCGCCGCGCGCCGCGCGCGGGACAACGGTCAACGGGACTCGCGTCGCGGCGTTCGGTCTGGGACACTCGCCATCCCGGCGAAGGAGAATGCGATGAAGACATGGATGCTTGCGGCGATGCTGTTTCTGGCCAGCCTGCCGGCCCTGGCGCGGGCGCCGGCCGATCCGGACGAAGCCGGCATCCGCCAGGTGATCGAGCGCTTCCGCACCGCGATCATCGAGCGCGACAAGCCGCGATTCCTGGCCCTCTTCCTCGAAGGCGGCGTCAGCTGGCAGTCCACCCTCAGCGACGAGGGACTTGCGCGCATCCGTGAGAAGAACCCGAAAGCGATCAAGCTTCGGGTGAATCCGGCCAACAACCCGGCGAGCTTCATCGACGAGGTGGTCGCCGACAAGGCCAGCAGCGAGGAAACCTTCGACAACATCCGCATCGACAGCGACGGCGATGTCGCCGCAGTCACCTTCGACTACCGCTTCCTGTCCGACGGCAAGGAGACGAACTACGGCAAGGAAGCCTGGCAACTGATCCGCACGGCGGAGGGCTGGCGCATCGTCTCGGTGATCTGGTCGGTGAACTTGCCGCCGAAGTCGTGAGACGCGGTGCTACCAAGCCCGAGGCCGCATGATCCGGAACGCCACGCCTGCCGATTTCGACGCCATCCTGCGCATCAACGACGAAGCGCAACCCAAGGTGATGCGCCTTTCGCGCGACGAGCTGGCGACGGTGCTCGCCGCCGCGCCGCAGTTCCTGGTCTGGACCGAGGACGGGCGGATCGTCGGCTACGTCATCGTGTACACGAACGCGGTGGACTACGACGGCGAGGAGTTCGCCTGGTTTCGCGCGAGCCTGCCGGGCAGCTTCCTCTATGTCGACCAGATCGCCATCGCGCCGGAAGCGCAGGGCCGCGGCATCGGGCGCCGGATCTACGAGGCGTTGATCGAGCGCGCGCGCACGACGGGCGCCCGCTCTCTCGCCTGCGAGGTGAATGTGTTGCCGCCCAATCCGGAATCGCTGGCTTTCCACGCACGCGTCGGATTTGTCGAAGCGGGAAGGATGGCAACCAGCGACGGCCGCGAAGTCTGTTTTCTGACGCGCGCCCTGCAGGTCGGACTGATCTAGCGCATTCGGTGGTCGCGCGCCGACGAACGTCCGAAGCAAGAATTGCGCAGGGCGGGAGTCGCTGTGACCCGGGGGCAACCGAACTAGCTCAGGTGCCTCGCGGCTTGGCCCGATGCGTGGCCGTCGCGGTCCAGGGGTCGTCGGGCCAAGGGTGCCGCGGATAACGCCCCTTCATTTCCTTTTTTACTTCCGGATACGTGCGTTCCCAGAAGCCACGCAGATCCTGCGTGACCTGCAGCGGTTTTCCTCCCGGCGAGAGCAGATGCAGCAGGACGGGAACACGACCGTCGGCGATGCGCGGCGTATCGGCCAGGCCGAACAGTTCCTGCAGTTTCACCGCCAGCACGGGCGGTGCGGGGCGATCATGGTCGTCCAGCAGATATTCGACGCCGCGCTCCATGCCTGAAGGCACGCTCAGCCGCGTCGGCGCGTACTGGTCGAGTTTCTGACGCAGCGACCAGTCCAGGCGAGAACGTAGCGCATCGCCGAGCTCCTGTTCGCTCAAGGCATCCAATCGCGTCTTGCCGGCGAAGGCGGATGCGAGCCATTCGTCGAGCGTGGCGAGCAGGGCCGCATCGGAAACATCCGGCAGGCCGAGTTCCGGCATCCATTCGCGCAGGCAACGCACACGCGTGCGCAGTTGCCGCAGACCCTCCGTCCACGGCAAGGCCGACAGGCCAAGTTCGGCGACCGCCTCGCAAAGCGCTTTCGCGGCCAGGGCCGGGTCGGGCCGCCCGGCGGGTTTGCTTTCCAGCACGATGCGGTCGTAGCGCTTCTCGCGGCGCGACACCAGGGCTCGCGCATCGGCGTCCCAGCGCACGATGTCCTGTTCGACGAAGCGCGACGGAAAATCGCGCTCGAGCCTGGCCTCATCCAGCGGTGCGGCGCGCAATACCAGCGAATCCTTCGCCTCGAAGCGCAGCTCGGTCGCGACGATCCAGGGCTCGCCGTACAGCGCGCTGTCGTCGGCCACGCGCGCCATGCGTCCGTTGGCGAGCTGGTAGCGCCGCGGATCGTTGGCGTGCTGGCGACCGATGCGATCGGGAAAGGCATGCAGCAGCAAATCCCCGAGCAGATGCGCCGGCACGGACTCGGGCGAAGCGCGATCGCAATGGATGCGTCGCCGCCATTGCTTCGCGGCCTGGTCGATCGCAGCCAGCGCCCCACGATTGGCGTCTTGCGGCGCCTGGCGACTTCTGAAGGCAGACAATGCCCGCCAACGCGAGGCCCAGTCGTCGGAACGTTGGCGGAGCGGATCGCGCGCTTCGAGCAGCGCGGCGAGATCGCAGGCCAGCGCCTGCTCGGTCTCGTTGCGCGCCGACAGCAGCATCGCTGCCAGGCGCGGATGGGTGCCGAGCTTGAGGATGCGCCGGCCGAAATCGCCGATGCGAAGATCGGCATCGAGAGCGCCGAGCCGCTGCAGCAAATCGCGCGCGGCCGACATCGCGCCGCTCGGCGGCGCGTCGACGAAACGCAGCGCATCGCTGCCCCAGGCCGCGAGTTCGAGCGCGAGCGCCGACAGTTCGCTCTGCGCGATCTCCGGCGTGCGGGCTGGGTCGAGCCGCTGCGATTCGGGCCAGAGTCGGTAGGCCCAGCCTTCGGCCACGCGCCCGGCGCGGCCGGCGCGCTGGTCGGCCGACGCCTGCGAAATATTCACCGTTTCCAGGCGCGAGAAGCCGCTGTTCGGGTCGAAGCGCGGTTCGCGCGCAAGACCGCTGTCGATCACCACGCGTACGCCGGGCAGGGTGACCGAAGATTCGGCCACGTTCGTCGCCAGCACGATGCGTCGCCGGCCTTTCGGATCGGGCGACAGAGCCTCGCTCTGTTTCTCCACCGGCAGTTCGCCGTGCAAGGGAACCAGGGCGATGTCGCTGTCCACGATGCCGGCCAGCTGGCGCTCGGCCTCCTGGATCTCGCGCTGGCCTGGCAGGAAAACGAGCAGGTCGCCCGGATGTTCGGCCAATGCGCCTGCGACGCAACGACACAACTGGAAGACGAGAGCTTCGTCGCGCCGCGCAGGAAAGTGACGCACATCGACAGGGAAACTGCGCCCGGCGGAGGTCAGGCGCGGCGCGTCGAGAAAACGCGCGAGCTTTTCGCCGTCGAGCGTGGCCGACATCACCAGCACACGCAGGTCCGGGCGCAGTTGCGCCTGCACGTCGAGCGCGAGCGCGAGGCCGAGGTCGCCGGCCAGATGGCGTTCGTGGAACTCGTCGAACACGATCGCCGCCACGCCTTCGAGCGTCGGGTCGTCCTGGATCAATCGCGTCAGGATGCCCTCGGTGACGACTTCTATTCGCGTGCGCGGCGAAACCTTGTTCTCGAAACGGATGCGGTAACCGACGCGGTCGCCGACGTTCTCGCCCGATTGCCGGGCCATGAAGCCGGCGGCCGCCCGCGCGGCCACGCGGCGCGGCTCCAGCATCAGGATGCGGCCGTCGCCGCGCCAGCCGGCGGAGAGCAGGGCGAGCGGCACCTGCGTGGTCTTGCCGGCGCCCGGCGGCGCTTCGAGCACGAGTCGCGTGTGCGCGTCGAGCGCGCGCAGGATCTCGGGCAGCAGCGGGGCGATGGGGAAGTCGGTGGGACGCACCGGCGGATTCTACGTTCTGCGGCGCATCCGCGCCCGCCTGCTAGAATCCGCGCCCACGCCCCGCCTCTCCGACGCATGTCCGCTCCGCTCGAACTGATCGATATCGGCGCCAACCTCGGCCACGAAAGTTTCGCGCACGATTTCGAGGCGATGCTGGCGCGGGCGCGCGCGGCCGGCATCGTGCAGATGATGGTGACCGGCGCCAGCCGCGCCGGGTCGCGCCATGCGCTGGAAATCGCCCGCGCGCACCCGGGCTTCCTGTATGCGACGGCCGGCGTGCATCCGCATCACGCGCTCGAATACACCGACGAGGGCGAGGCCGAGATGCGTGCGCTGCATGCGGCGCCGGAAGTGCTGGCGGTGGGCGAATGCGGCCTGGATTATTTCCGCGATTTCTGCCCGCGCCCGGCCCAGCGCCGCGCGTTCGAGCGGCAGCTGCAACTGGCCGCCGATACCGGCAAGCCCCTGTTCCTGCACCAGCGCGATGCGCACGAGGATTTCATGGCGATCATGAAATCCTTCGATGGCCGCCTTGGCCCGGCCGTGGTGCATTGCTTCACCGGCACGTACGAGGAAATGCGCGACTGCCTGGACGCCGGCTACCACATCGGCATCACCGGCTGGCTATGCGACGAACGCCGCGGCCTGCACCTGCGCGAGATCGTGAAACACATCCCGGCCGATCGCCTGATGATCGAAACCGATGCGCCCTACCTGTTGCCGCGCACCGTCAAGCCGGCGCCATCGCACCGGCGCAACGAACCGATGTACCTGCGCCACATCGTCGAGGAGCTGGCGCGCGACCGCGGCGAAACGGTCGAAGCCACCGCCGCGATCACGACGGCGACGGCACGGCGCTTCTTCGGCCTGCCGCCGGTCTAGCGGCGAGGCGAAACGGACTTACGGCACCGAGCCCTTGTCCTTCTTGCCGCCGAAGAGCTTTCGGGCGAAGGCGGCGAGCGCGACGAAGATCAGAACGATGAACTTCTTGCCGGCCAGCAACAGCGCGCCGAGCTTGGCGAGCAGGCCGGTCTTCGCGGCGATGCCGCCGCCGACCAGCGCGGCCAGGCCGTAGGCCGCGACCTTGTCGGTGCCGGGCTTGAAGTCGGCGTAGCGCTGCCCCGCATCGAATTCCGCCATCGGCAGGACCTGGTTCATGCCCGCGTTCACGAGGTCGAGGTCGTCCATGCTGGCGACCGCGTTGAGGCTGATGAAGCCGCTGCGCCCGAGCACGCGGATGTCGTAGTTCAGCGTGTGGGATTTCTCGCCATCGAAGGAAAGCTCCTTCGCCCAATGCAGGCGTTTGCTGGCGGCGTCGTAGCGGGGCGGCTGCGCCCAGCCCACCAGCTCGATCGAAGGATAGCCGGCGCGTTTGCGTTCCTCGTTTTCTTCCGACGTGCCCGACTTCATTTCCTTCAGCATCGCGTCGTAGTCGATCTCGTTGGCATCCTCGTCCGAGACGTAGCCTTCGTCGCTGTAAGTCACCACGACGGCCCAGCTGTGGTCGGAATCGAGGCCGGCGTTGTCCGGCACCAGCATGCCCAGCACGCTGTCGTCCGGTGGATTGCCCCAGTACTGTTCCAGCACGCGGCGCGCGTCGTCGTGCCCGAGGAAACGGAAACCCGGCTTGACGTTGATATGGGCCGATGCGTCGGGCAGGGCGATGTTGCCGTCCTCGTAACGCAGGGACGACAGGAAGGCCCGGGTTTCCGCATCCTTGTCGTTCGATTCCTGCGCTTGCGCCGTTCCGAAGCAGAGGGCGAGGGTCAGCGCCAGCGCGGTCAATCCGATCTTCATGTCGTGTTCCTGTGGGGTGCCCGTTCCCCTCGGGCGATGGGCGCAGCCTGCCCAAGCGCCGGGCCCTTGGCAAGCGAAACGACGGCTTTCCCCGTCTTGCTAAGATGGCCGGGCCGCCCGCCATCGCAAAAGCATGCTGATCGTCACGCCTTCCCTGGTCATTCCCGCGCACGAACTGGTCGAGCGCTTCGTGCGTTCGGCCGGGCCCGGCGGCCAGAACGTCAACAAGGTCTCGACCGCGGTCGAACTGCGTTTCGATGCGATGGCGTCGTCGGCGCTGAGCGAGGCGGTGCGGGAACGCCTGTTGGCGAAGAGCGATCGGCGCATCACCGACGCCGGCGTGATCGTGATCAATGCGCAGCGTTTCCGCACGCAGGAACGCAATCGCGAAGATGCGCGCGAACGGCTGGCGGAGTTGATCCGCGCTGCCCTGGTCGTGCCGAAGAAGCGCGTCGCGACGAAGCCGACGCGTGCTTCGAAGGAGCGCCGGCTCACGGGCAAGAAGGAACGTTCCGGCGTGAAGAAGTTGCGCTCGTCCTCGAGCTGGAAGAACGAGGGATGAGCGCGATCGTGCCAGAACTGCCGCCGCAGGCGGCGCGCAGCGGCGGCAATGCGTTCTCGCGCTGGATCGGCCGCACGGTGCTGCGCCTCGGCGGCTGGAGAGTGACGGGGCAATGGCCGGATCTGCCGAAGATGGTGATCATCGTCGCGCCGCATTCGTCGGCCTGGGATGCGATCTGGGGCATCGCGGCGAAAGTGGCGATGGGCGTGGATATCCATTTCATGGCCAAAAAAGAGGCCTTCTGGGGCCCCCTGGGTTGGCTGCTGCGACGCTTCGGCGGTTTCCCGGTCGATCGCGCCGCGCCCGCCGGTATCGTCGAACAGGCGGTCGCGAAGATCGTGGCGGCCGAACGCATGTGGTTCGTGCTGGCGCCGGAAGGCACGCGGCGACGCGTGCAGAAATGGAAGCCCGGGTTCTGGAAGATCGCGCGCGGTGCCGGCGTCCCGGTGTTCTGCGCCTGGTTGAACTACGCGGAAAAGACCATCGGCCTCGGTCCGCTGCTCGAACTCAGCGACGACCTCGAGGCCGACCTGCTGCGTGCGCGCGAGCAGTTCCGGCCGTATCGCGGCCGCAATCGCGACGTGTTCTGAACGCGCCGCTCAGCGTTCCGAAGGGCCCGGATCGAAATAGTCCTGGCGTTCGAACACGCCGGGCTTGACCAGGTCGGCGAAGGCGCGCGCCTGCGGCGAAAGGAACTTTCCCTTGCGCACGACGACGCCGTAGCTGCGCGGCGGGAAATATTCGCGAAGGTTGCGCACCTCCAGGCGATGCCGGTCGGCTTCGGTCAGGCAGATGCCGGTGACGATGGAGATGCCGAGGCCCATGGCGACGTATTGCTTGATCACTTCCCAACCGCCGACTTCGAGCGCGACGGTATAGGGCACGCGGCGTTGCTGGAATACCAGATCCACCAATCGCCAGGTGGTCAGGCGTTTCGGCGGCAGGATCAGCCCGTGCGGCGACAGGTCTTCCAGCCCTAGCGTCGGCTTGTGCGCGAGCGGATGGTCCTTGGCCATGATCAGCATCGGATCGAAGGAGTACACCGGCGCGTAACTCAGGTCGCTGGGCACATCGAGCATGGAACCGACCGCGAGATCGACCGCATCGCTGCGCAGCAGGGCCAACCCGTCCTTGCCGGTGACGTTGTGCAATACGAGTTGCACCTCCGGATGCGCTTCGCGATAGGCCTGCACCAGGGGCGGGAGCAGGTAGAGGATGGTCGAACTGCCGGCGGCGACGTGCAGTTCGCCGCCCTGCAGGCCCTTCAGTCGGCTGCGGAATTCGCCGTCGAGCCCGTCCAGTCCTTCGATCAGCGGCCGCGCCAGTTCGTACAGCACCGTGCCCTCGCGAGTCAGCGACAGGCGACGACCGATGCGTTCGAACAGGGCCACGCCCAGGTCCCGCTCCAGCGCCTGCAACTGCAGGGTGACGGCCGGTTGGCTCAGGAACAGGGCCTCGGCCGCACGGGACACGGAGCCGAGGCGGGCAGCCTGGCAGAAAGCCTTCAAGGGCTTCAGCCGATCGCCTTTGTAGTAGAAGCGGGCGGGCTTATCGGCCATGGGGCTGTCCGGCGAGGCGATCCGGCGGCAGGCCGGTCGCCTCGTGTGAGAAGCGGGCGGGTTTATCGGTCATGGGGCTGTCCGGCGAGGCGATCCGGCGGCAGGCCGGCCGCCTCTCGTGAGAAGCGGGCGGGTTTATCGGTCATGGGGCTGTCCGGCGAGGCGATCCGGCGGCAGGTCGGTCGCCTCGGTGAGGGGCGCGGCTCGCCGGCGGGGTGCTTCGTGCCCGTCATGATTAGAACGAATGCTCCAGTCCAAGCTGTTGATCGATCTATTTATATGATTTGTTAATACAATCTATTCAAATATTTACTTTGTCAAATCATGGCGGGCGGCCTAGGGTCGAGCCATGAACTCGACCGCCCGCCAGACCCTTCCCGACATCGATTCGGGCCTGCAGCTGACCGCGCCCCCGGTGCCGGGACAGGAAGACCTGCTCAGCCCCGAGGCCCTGCGTTTCCTGGTCGAGCTGCATCGGCGTTTCGAACCCCTGCGCCAGCAACGGCTTGCGGCACGGCGCGTGCGCCAGGCCCGCTTCGATGCCGGCGAGCTGCCCGATTTCCGCACCGACACCCGCGCGATCCGCGAAGGCGACTGGCGCGTGGCCGACCTGCCGGCGGCGTTGCTGGATCGTCGGGTCGAGATCACCGGTCCGGTCGAACCGAAGATGGTGATCAACGCGCTGAACTCCGGTGCGAACTGCTACATGGCCGACTTCGAGGATTCGACGGCCCCGACCTGGCTCAATCTGCTGACCGGCCAGCGCGCGCTGCGCAAGGCCGTGGCCGGTTCGCTGGATTGGATGGCGCCCGACGGCAGCAAGCACTACGTGCTCAATGCCGACGGCCTGGCGGTGCTGATGGTGCGCCCGCGCGGATGGCATCTCGACGAGAAGCACGTGCTGGTGGATGGCGAGCGCTTGTCGGGCTCCTTGTTCGACCTCGGCCTGTTCGCCTTCCACAATGCGACGTCGCTGGCGGTGCGCGATCTCGGCCCGTACTTCTATCTGCCCAAGCTGCAGTGCATGGAAGAAGCGGCGCTGTGGGACGAGGTGCTCGCCTTCATCGAAGTGCGACTCGGCCTGCCGATCGGGCAGATGAAGGCGACGGTGCTGATCGAGACCTTGCCGGCCGTGTTCGAGATGGACGAGATCCTGCACGCGCTGCGTGGACGCATCGCCGGCCTCAATTGCGGGCGCTGGGACTACGTCTTTTCCTACTTGAAGACCTTCCGCCGTCATCGCGACCGCGTCCTGCCCGAGCGCGGCCAGGTCACGATGACGCAGCCGTTCCTGAAGGCCTATTCGGAACTGCTGATCCGCACCTGCCATCGCCGCGGGGCGCATGCGATGGGCGGCATGGCCGCGCAGATCCCGATCAGCGGCGATGCCGACGCGAACGAACGCGCGCTCGAGCGCGTGCGCGCCGACAAGCTGCGCGAAGTCACCGCCGGCCACGATGGCACCTGGGTCGCGCATCCGGCCCTGATCCCGCTCGCGAAGGACATCTTCGACGCGCACATGCCGGGACCGAACCAGCGCGATGTCCTGTGCGAAGATGCGGTCGCCGATCGCAATACGCTGATCCGCCCGAGCGTCGGCACCATCACGCGCGCCGGTTTCGACGGCAACGTCGAAGTCTGCGTGCGCTATCTCGCCGCCTGGCTCGATGGCCAGGGCTGCGTGCCGATCCACTGGCTGATGGAAGACGCCGCCACGGCCGAGATCTGTCGCGCCCAGCTCTGGCAGTGGATGCACTACAGCGACGACGGCCGCGAACCGCTGCACCTCGACGACGGCACGCCGGTGGACTTTTCGCTGTTCGATCGCGCCCTGCTGTCGCTGCCGTCGAAACTCGCCGACCGCATGCGCCTGCCGGGCGGCGCCCGGATCAACGATGCCATTGCCTTGCTCGACCGGCTCACGCATGCGGACGAACTGGCCGAGTTCCTGACGGAAGCCGCTTATGAGCTGCTTCCGTAGAAACCCGTCTCCCTGAGCCCAACCCACCCCATCCCTTCCCGCGCATCGGGAAGAGAGATAGCCCCACAAGACAGCACACCAAGGAAGCCGCCATGAGCAAGACCCTCCCCAGCGCCGAACAACTGAAGAACGAATGGGCGACCGATCCGCGTTGGGCCGGCATTTCGCGCGGCTACAGCGCCGAGGAAGTCGTGCGCCTGCGCGGCACCGTCGCCATCGATCATTCCATCGCGCGGCTCGGCGCCGAGAAACTGTGGAAATACCTGGGCGAGAAGCCCTTCGTGAATGCGCTCGGCGCGCTGACCGGCAACCAGGCCATGCAACAGGTCAAGGCCGGTCTCAACGCCATCTATCTTTCCGGCTGGCAGGTCGCGGCCGACGCCAACCTCGCCGGCGAGATGTATCCGGACCAGTCGCTGTATCCGGCGAATTCGGTTCCGCAGGTGGTCAAGCGCATCAACAACTGCCTGTTGCGCGCCGACCAGCTGCACCACGCCGAAGGCAACGACAGCATCGATTGGCTGCAGCCGATCGTCGCCGATGCCGAAGCCGGCTTCGGCGGCGTGCTCAACGCCTTCGAACTGATGAAGTCGATGATCGAAGCCGGCGCCGCCGGCGTGCATTTCGAAGACCAGCTCGCCTCGGTGAAGAAGTGCGGGCACATGGGCGGCAAGGTGCTGGTGCCGACGCAGGAAGCGGTGCAGAAGCTCATCGCCGCGCGCCTCGCCGCCGACGTCATGGGCGTGCCGACCCTCATCGTTGCGCGTACCGACGCCGAGGCCGCCGATTTGCTGACCTCCGACATCGACGACAACGACAAGCCCTTCGTCACCGGGGAGCGCACGGTCGAAGGCTTCTACAAGACGCGCAACGGCCTCGACCAGGCGATCAGCCGCGGCCTCGCCTACGCACCCTGGGCCGACCTGGTGTGGTGCGAAACCGGCAAGCCGGACCTGGAATTCGCCCGCAAGTTCGCCGACGCGATCCACGCCAAGTACCCGGGCAAGCTGCTCGCCTACAACTGCTCGCCGAGCTTCAACTGGAAGAAGAACCTCGACGACGCCACGATCGCGAAGTTCCAGAAGGAAATCGCTTCCTACGGTTACAAGTTCCAGTTCATCACCCTGGCCGGTTTCCATGCCCTGAACTATTCGATGTTCAAGCTCGCGCACGGTTATGCGCGCCAGCAGATGAGCGCTTTCGTCGAACTGCAGGAAGCCGAATTCGCAGCCGCCGAACTCGGCTTCACCGCGGTCAAGCACCAGCGCGAGGTCGGCACCGGCTATTTCGATTCGGTCACCCAGGCCATCCAGGGCGGGCAGAGCTCGACCACGGCCCTGAAGGGTTCGACCGAAGAGGAGCAGTTCCACGGCGATGCCGAGGTCAAGGCGGCCTGAGCGGCAAGCGCCAGCCGGCCGGTGTGCGAATTCGCACTCCGGTGGCTGGTAGGCGGGCCAAGTTTCGTTACACTCACACGTTCCCAGCCAGTGAGTGCCGCGTGGCCGCCGCCGACCTGTTTTCGCAAAGCCAGACCCTGCGCGCCGGCGACGCCCGGCTGCCGACGGTCCTGACGCCGGAAGAACAGCGCGCGCTCACCAGCGTGGCGGTCAGTCGCGCTGTCCTGCCGGGCGAGGAACTGTTCCTGCGCGGCGATGCCGCCCGCAGCATGTACCTGATCGATACCGGCGAGGTGCGACTCAGCTTCGACGATGGGCTGGCCGACAAACTGCTCGGGCCCGGACAGTACTTCGGCGAGCTGGCCGTATTCATCGGCCAGCACCAGCGTTCGGCCCGCGCCGTGGTCGAAACGCCGGGCGTGCTCTACGAAGTCAGTCGCGAGGCTTTCGAGCGATTGTTCGATCAGGAGCCGGCGATCGTCGCGCGCTTCATGCAGCACAGCTTCGCCTACCTCGTCGCCGGCGAGCACCAGTTGGTGCAGAACCTGCGCCGCCGCAACGAGGACTTGATGCAGACGCTCGACTCGCTGCGACAGACGCGCAGCGAATTGTCGGTCGCGCAGCAGCTGGTACGCAGCGACGACCTCACCGGCCTGGCCAATCGCCGCGGCCTGTACCGCTATCTCGACGACAGCAGCCGCTTCCCGATGGCGGGCCAGACGATGGCCCTGCTGCTGATCGACATCGATCACTTCAAGAAGATCAACGACCGCTGCGGCCATCTCGCCGGCGACGCGGCGCTGCGCGCGGTCGCAGAAGAAGTGCGGCGGCTGTCGGGGCCGATGGAATTGCCGTGCCGTCTTGGCGGCGACGAATTCGCGGTGGTGTTGCGCGTGGCCGACGACGGCGAGCTGGCCAACCGTGCGCTCGGCCTGATGTCCGCGATCGGTGCGTTGCGCCTGCCGAGCCTGCGCGACCACCGATTGAGCGTCAGCGTCGGCGGCGCGTTCTGTTCCGATCCGGGCGGCTGGTCCGCCTGGTACAGCAGCGCTGACGCCGCGCTCTACGAGGCCAAGGCGCAGGGCGGCGGTGCGTGGCGTCTGCGGCGCTGAAGCGCCCGCGGCCCCTCACTCGCGTGGCCTGCCGTCGGCCTTTGCTGCGTTGCAGCCAATGATGGTTCCCCCTACGTGCCAGACGACCCGATGAACGCCCAGCCCCGTCCCGCCGACTCCGGCAACGGCGCCGTCGTCACGCCCGTTCTGCGAACCTTGCTGATGGCGGACCTCGCCGATTCCACGGCCCTGATCGAGCGGCTGGGCGACGTGGCCGCCGCGGCGATGATGCAGCGGCTCGACCTGCATGTGCGCGATCTGCTGGCCTTTACCGGCGGCCGCCTGATCGACAAGGCCGACGGCTTGCTCGCCCTGTTCGAGCGGCCCGTGCAGGCGGTGGACTTCGCCCTGCGTTACCAGCGGTCCCTGGCCGATGTGGCGAACCAGGAAAACCTCAGCCTGCAGGCCCGCATCGGTATCCATGTCGGCGAAGTGATGACCTGGGAGAATCCGCCGCATGCGGTGGCGGCCGGCGCCAAGCCCCTGGAAGTGGAAGGCTTGGCCAAGCCGGTGGCCGCGCGCCTGATGTCGCTGGCGATGCCGGGCCAGATCCTGCTGTCGGGCATGGCGCAGACCCTGGCACAACGCGCGCAGGCCGAACTCGGCGAGCGCTCGCACAAGCTGCGCTGGCTCGTGCATGGCCGATACCGTTTCAAGGGCGTGCCGGCGCCCATGCTGGTACACGAGGTCGGCGAGACCGGCGTCGCGCCGCTGAAGCTGCCGCCTTCCGGCGCGAAGGCTTGGCGCGAAGTCCCGTTGTGGCGCCGGCCGCCGGTATTGGCCGCCGAAGCCATCCTGGTCTGCGGACTGATCGGCGGTTCACTGTATTCGGTGTTCAAGAGCCCGCCGGCGATCGCTTTCCACGAGCGCGACTGGGTCGTGGTCGGCGACATGAGCAACTTCACCGCCGATCCGCGCCTGGAACAGTCGCTGGACACGGCCTTGCGCATCAGCCTCGAACAATCGCGCTACGTCAACCTGGTGCCGGAACTGAAGGTGCAGGCGGCGCTGCAGCGCATGGGCCGCGACGGCCAGACCACGATCGATCGTGCCGTCGGCAGCGAGATCGCCCTGCGCGAAGGCGCGCGCGCGCTGTTGCTGCCTTCGGTGGCGGAAGTCGGCGGTCGCCTGCGGGTGAACATCGAAGTGGTCGATCCGACCACGCAGGTCACCGTGTACGCCGAGTCGGCCGAGGGACGCGGCGTCGAGTCGGCCCTCACCTCGCTCGATACCGTGAACGCGGAACTGCGCGAGCGCCTGGGCGAATCGATGGGCGACATCCAGGCCAACGGCAAGCCGCTGGCGCAGATCACCACGCCCAGCCTGGATGCGCTGCGGCTCTACACGCTCGCCAACGAAGCCGCGATCGTCTCGTACAACTTCCGCGAGTCCATGCGTCTGCTCAACCTGGCGCTGGAAAAGGATCCGAATTTCGCGCTGGCGTATTCTTCGCGGGCCCGCCTGCACCTGGCCAACAGCGACTACGGCCAGGCCAAGGCCGATCTCGCGAAGGCCAACCAGTACCGTACGCGCTTGAGCGCACGCGAGACCCTGGTGCTCGATACGGGCTTGGCGGAATTCGGACCGCCCGCGGCGCGGATAGACCAGTGGAAGCTGTTCGCGCGCGAATACCCGGACAACTATCGCGCGCACTACCAGGTGGCCTATCAGCGGGCGTTCTACCTGCAAAACTACGAACAGGCGCTGGTCGATCTGCAGCCCACGTTCACCAGTCAAAACCCGCGTCTGTGGGGGAGCCACCACCTCGCCGGCATGCTCTACCTGGCGCAGGAACGTTATCCCGAGTCGCGCTCTGCGTTCGAGAAATACGAAAGTCTGGGCGGCAAGAGCTTCGATCGCATCTATGCCGACCTGTTCGCCACGCTCCGGCAATATCCGGCGGCGGAAAAGATCCTTGCGCGGCAGACGAAAGCCGGATTGCCGGGCGCCGAATTCGACGCGCGCCTGCCGGAGATCAGCTATCCGCTCGATCGCGGCGAGTGGGATGCATCGCTGGCGGCCGCGCGTGGTCTCGAGGAAGAGGCGCGCACGCAGGCGCCGCTGATGGCGAGGGTGTATCGCGGCATGAGCCTCGGCTTGGGCGCGTATGCCGGGAAAAATCCGTCGCTGGAGGAACTTCAGGGTTTCGTCGACGAGGAGCGCCGGCACGTGCTGGTCAAGGACGATCCGGAGGTGGCGCATGCCTCGTTCGCCGCCCTTTACGGCGTGTCCTTGATGGCGCGCACCGGTCACGTCGCCGTCGCTTCCCGCTTGCTGGGAGAGCTACGGGCGCCGGCGCTGGCGCTGGGCTATCCCGCGATCGACGATATGGCGGCGATCGCCGAGGCCGATATCGCCATGGCCCAGTCGCAGCCGGCCAAAGCCATCGACATCCTGCGTTCGCGCAAGAACGGCGGTGAGCTCAACCAGATCCATGCCGCATTGTTGCGGGCCTACCGTCAGGCAGGGCAGCCGCAGGCGGCGCAGATCGAAGCGGAATGGCTGGCCGCCCGCCGGGGCAGGGCGTTCATGGAGTGGAACAGCCACTACATGTTGCTACCAGCCAACGTGTTCGAAAGCAATCTCGCGCTTCTGACGCTCGCCGAACTGGCGATGGATCAGGGCAACGCGAAGGCCGCGGCGACGCATCTGGCGGCGTTCCGCAAGGCTTGGAGCAGTCCGCCAGCGTTCGTGTCGGCCCGTATCGCGGTCGTCGAGCGAAAACTCAGTTCGCGCAAATATCAAACGGTCCAAAAACCCCGCCCTTGACACTCGCCTCGGCATAAGCGCGATGCGCCTGCAGCAAGCGTTCCTTCGAATCGCGAAGCTGTTCCTTGCTCGCCAGGCCGCCTTTCAACTGATAGAGCGGCAAGACGGGGTCGCGCCCGGCCCAATCGCGATCGGCGGCAGGCGTTTCGTACCCGATCTGCCGCAAGGCAGCGCGCGGATTCTGGGAAAACAGGGAGCGGAAATCGTCGTCGCTGGAAAGTTTGTCCAGCAGCTGCTCCGCCACCGGATGCGGTAGTTGGTTCGCCATGAGTCTCCCCTGGTGCCCCAAATGGGGGCTAAGGGAGGCTAACCCCTGTGATCGGACCTTGCAACCGCGGGGCGGGCCGAATCTCCGGACGCAGCTCACGATTTCGTCCGCTGGGCGCAAGCGCGATGGCGGCAGAACCCGCGCGGTTCCGTGTTGCGGCGCCTCTCCGTTGCCGGGAAAATCCGCAGGCCCGGGAAAGTTGCAACGTATTCTTGGCGGTCGAAGCGCGCGCCGAGGACGACGCGAGCGACCGTGCGTTGGACGAATTCCCTTGTGCGATCGAGGCGGTGATTTCATGCGTATCAAGCGGCCGCGGCATTTCTTCGCCTATCCGGTGTCGCAGCCTGAGCTGTCGCTGCCCGAATTGCTTGCTGGCGGTCGCGGCGTCGCCTTCCGGACAGAATGGCGCGGTCTGACGCCATTCATGCCGGGGGAGATTTCGCTGACCTTCGATGACATGGCGCTCATCGACGCGATTCCGCCGGAGGAGGGCGTGGACCGCGACACGTTGGCGGCACGGTTCGGCCCCGAACGCGTCGACCGCTTGATCGATGCGGGACTGTTGCTGGGCGATCATCCGGAGCACGAATCGCTGCGCCGGCGCGACGAGACCATCACTGCGGCAGGTTGGTGGAAACTGGCGGCGCTGGTCCAGGGCCAAGGACGATGGCAAGGCGTGGATATCGCCGCGGACGAGGCGCGCGAAGGCCGGCGCACGCTGGAAAAGATGACGCAGGAGAGCGGCCCCTTGCCGCCCGAAGTCCTGGAAACCCGGCCCCGGGAAACCTGGCAGCGCTTGCCGGCTCCACGCAAGACGGACCTGGACGATTTGCTGGCACGGCGCGCAACCTGCCGCAATTTCGATCCGGGCTTTTTCCTTCCGCTGGAAGACCTCGGCGCTTCGCTGCATCGCGTCTTCGGCGCGCAGGCCACGCAGGAGCTCGCGCCCGGCATCGTCGCGTTGAAGAAGAACAGCCCTTCGGGCGGCGGTCTGCATCCGATCGAGGCCTATGTGCTGGTGCAGCGCGTGCAAGGCTTGGCACAGGGCTTGTACCATTACCAGCCGGTGGCGCATGCGCTGGAGCCGATGCGCCTGGCGACGACCGAGGAACTGGCGGCGATGGCGCACGAACTGGTCGCCGGCCAGCATTGGTTCGCCAACGCGCCGGTGCAGGTACTGATGGCGGCGCGTTTCCGACGCAACTACTGGAAATACCGCAACCACAGCAAGGCCTGGAAAGTGATCCAGCTCGACGCCGGCCATCTGTCCCAGAACCTGTACCTCAGCGCGACCGAACAAGGTTACGGCGCTTTCGTCACCGGTGCGATCAACGATGAATGCGCCGAACGCCTGTTCGAGCTCGACGGCGTTACCGTCGGCGCGATCGCCGTCTGCGGCTTCGGACGGCGCGCCGAGGGCTTGCTGACGACCGAGTTCGATCCGCTGGGCAAATCGGTACGCGGCTGAGGCTTAGTCGACTTCGGGCGCCGGCTTGCGCGGCAGGCCGTCGTCGCCGTCCAGCTTCACCCAATCGACATGCGTGTCCCAGAACACGTGCGCCTGCGGCAGCCGATCGACCGGCCCATCGAAATTGGCCAGCGTGGCGTGCAGTTCGCCGCGCCAGCGTTCGGAGCGGAAGAACAGGGTCGAACCGCAACGCGAGCAGAATCCGCGCTGCGCACCGGCCGAGGACTCGTACCAGCGCAAGCGATCGTGCGGATCCTCGATCCGGCACTGCGTCTCGTCCAGCCCGACCCAGGTGACGAAGGCCGAGCCGCTGTTGCGTTGGCACATCGTGCAATGGCAATGCGCCACCCAACGGCTGGGAAGCCGGGCGGAAAACTGGACGTCGCCGCAAAGGCAGCGGCCGCGGGCTGGGTTCATCGGCGTAGGCCGCAAAGGCAGGAGGTTCGCCGGCATCTTACCGAACCCTGTGGACCGACGATCGGGCCGGAGGCCCCGGCCCTACGCGCCGATGCCCTGGCCGCGATCCAGTTGCCGATAGCCGATCGCCTCGGTCAGGTGCGTCGTGCCGATGTCGGGACAGCCTTCCAGGTCGGCGATGCTGCGGGCGACGCGCAGGATGCGATGGGTGGCGCGCGCGGACAGTTGCAGGCTTTCCATCGCGCGCTCGAGCAGTCGCTGATCCTTGGCCGACAGGGCGCAGTACGCCTCGGTCTCGGACTGGTCGAGCAGGGCATTGGTCTTGCCGGCGCGTTGCATCTGGCGTGCACGTGCGGCCAGGACACGGGCGCGCACGACGGCGGTGTTCTCGCCGCGCGGCGCATCGGCGCGCAACTCGTGCGCCGCCAGGCGCGGCACGCCGACGTGCAGGTCGATGCGATCGAGCAGCGGGCCGGACAGGCGCGCGCGGTAGCGTTGCACCGCCTCTCCCGGACAACGGCAACGGCCGGAAGGGTCGCCGGCCCAGCCGCAGGGACAAGGGTTCATGGCCGCAACGAGTTGGAAGCGGGCCGGGAATTCGGCCGCCCGGGCTGCGCGCGAAATCGTCACGACGCCGGATTCGAGCGGTTCGCGCAGGACTTCCAGCGAGCGGCGATCCCATTCCGCCAGTTCGTCGAGGAAGAGCACGCCGTTGTGCGCGAGCGAAATTTCGCCGGGCCGCGGTTCCGCGCCGCCGCCCACGAGCGCGGCCGGACTGGCCGAATGATGCGGCGAACGGAATGCGCGCAGACGCCAACGCGACAGATCGATGCCGCGGCCGCTGCAGGAGGCGATGGCCGCGCTTTCCAGCGCTTCGGCGTCGCTGGCATCGGGCAGCAGGCCGGGCAGGCGCGAAGCAAGCAGGGTCTTGCCGCAGCCCGGACTGCCGATCAACAACAGGTGATGCTGTCCGCAGGCGGCTATTTCCAGCGCGCGCCGCGCCTGCAACTGGCCGCGCACATCGGCGAGATCCGGATAGGCGACGGACGCCGGGGCGCTGGCATCGGGCAGCGCCTGCGGCAGCGGCTTCACGCCATTGATATGCGCGATCACTTCCAGCAGCGTGCGCGCGACGAAGACCTCGGCCTCGCCCGCGAGCGCGGCTTCGATGCCGTTGCCGGCCGGCACGATCAGCGCCCGGCCCGAACGCGCTGCCGCCAGTGCCGCGGGCAGCACGCCATCGACCGTGCGCAACTCGCCGGTCAGCGCGAGCTCGCCCAGCAATTCGTATCGTTGCAGGGCTTCCAGGCTTACATCGCCCTGGGCGGCCAGGATGCCGATGGCGATCGGCAGGTCGAAGCGGCTTCCGTCCTTCGGAACATCGGCGGGCGCGAGGTTGATGACGATGCGACGCTGCGGCATTTCCAACTGCGAACACTGGATCGCGGCGCGAACGCGATCGCGGCTCTCGCGCACCGCCGCTTCCGGCAGGCCGACCACCTGCACCGAGGGTAGGCCGGGCGAAAGATAGGCCTCGACCCGGACTTCAGGCGCGTGAACGCCCGTCCGGGCGCGGCTGTGGGCCAGCGCCAGGCTCATCGCCTTGCATCGTGATCAGTGGCTGCCGGGAGGCGGCGAGGCCAATCGCGCTTCCAGCACTTCGACGGCGCGCTCGAGCGCGTCGATCTTTTCGCGGGTGCGCAGCAACACGGCGCGTTGCACTTCGAATTCCTCGCGCGTCACCAGGTCGAGCCGGGCCAGGCCGGCCTGCAAGGTCGCCTTCATGTTCTGCTGCAGGTCGTCGCGCGCATCCTTCAGGCCCGGAGGCACGAGCTCGCTGAGGCGACGGGCCAGGTCGTCGATGGCCTTGAGGTCGATCATGCATTCGTCTCCAGAGGGTGGCGCCCAGTGTCGCGGGTCCGCCGTCCACGCGCTGTCGGGTCGCGTCGCGCTTTCGCGTGGGAATTTTCCGACGGAGGCAGCGAGCGATGCGCGGGGGCATTAATAGAACACGGCAGCGAGGAGCTTTCAATCGCGCCGATTGCGGCTTCATGGTCTTGTCGCCCAGGAGCCCGCCGATGCGTCAGACATTCGCCCGAGCCTTCGTCCTCACCACCGCCTGCCTGGCCGCCCCGGCCATGGCCGACACGCCCACGCTGGATTCGGGCGATACCGCCTGGATGATCGTCGCCACCGCCCTGGTCTTGTTCATGACCATTCCCGGCCTCGCCCTGTTCTACGGCGGGCTGGTGCGTTCGAAGAACGTGTTGTCGGTGCTGATGCAATGTTTCGCCGTGACGGCGCTGGTCAGCGTGCTCTGGGTGGTTTACGGCTACAGCCTGGTTTTCGACACGACGGGCATGGCCAAGGGCACGATCAACTGGCACTCCTTCGTCGGCGGTTTCGACAAGGCTTTTCTCTCGGGTCTGAAGGTGGACAGCCTCAGCTACGCGATCCCGGAAAGCGTCTTCGTCACCTTCCAGATGACCTTCGCGATCATCACGCCGGCGTTGATCGTCGGCGCCTTCGCCGAACGGATGAAGTTTTCGGCCATGCTGCTGTTCATGGCGTTGTGGTTCACCGTGGTCTATGCGCCGGTCGCACACATGGTCTGGAGCGGCGACGGCGGCCTGCTCTGGGACTGGGGCGTGATCGATTTCGCCGGCGGCACGGTCGTGCACATCAATGCGGGCATCGCCGGCCTCGTCGCCGCCCTGGTGCTGGGCAAGCGCAAAGGCTATCCGACCACGGCGATGCCGCCGCACAACCTCGGCTACACCCTGATCGGCGCCAGCATGCTCTGGGTCGGCTGGTTCGGTTTCAACGCGGGCTCGGCCGTGGCGGCCAACGGCACCGCCGGCATGGCGATGCTGGTGACGCAGATCGCGACCGCGGCGGCGGCGCTGGCCTGGATGTTCGTGGAGTGGGCGATCCACCGGAAACCGAGCGTGCTCGGCATCGCTTCCGGCGCCGTGGCGGGGCTGGTCGCGATCACGCCCGCTTCCGGCACGGCCGGGCCCTGTGGGGCACTGGTGATCGGCGCGGTGGCGGGCGGCCTGTGCTTCTTCAGCGCGACCACGCTCAAGCGCCGCCTGGGTTACGACGATTCGCTCGATGTCTTCGGCGTACATGCCGTCGGCGGCATCGTCGGCGCCTTGTTGACCGGGGCATTCGCCGCACCGGCGCTCGGCGGCTTCGGCACCGTGGAAGATGTTCCGGCGCAGTTGTGGATCCAGGCCAAGGGCGTCGGCTTCACGATGATCTACACGGCGATCGCCAGCTTCGTGCTGCTGAAGCTGATCGACTGGACGATCGGCCTGAGGGTGACGGCGGACGACGAGACGCAGGGCCTGGATTTGGCGCTACACGACGAGCGGGGATACAACCTTTGAGCGCCGCCCCCTGCTGCGCGGCCGCAAGGACGCGTCCGGCGGTGCTCGGAATCCTCATGTACTTCAACGGGGCAACCTCTGAACGGGAACAGCTCGCTCCGAGGTCGCAGGTTCGGCCCACCACAACCCCCGCCGCCGCTTTGCGGCGACCGCTCCCTTGACTCAAGGGGGCTTGGACAACGCGCTATGCTTCGCATCAGGGAATCGGGAGTCAGCAGATGAAAATGGTCATGGCGATCATCAAGCCGTTCAAGCTCGACGACGTGCGCGAGGCGCTCAGCGAAGTCGGTGTCACCGGCGTCACCGTCACCGAGGTGAAGGGCTTCGGCCGCCAGAAGGGCCATACCGAGCTCTATCGCGGCGCCGAGTACGTGGTCGATTTCCTACCCAAGATCAAGCTGGAAGTGGCGGTGACCGGCGACCAGCTCGACCGCGTGGTCGAGGCGATCCAGAACGCGGCGAACACCGGCAAGATCGGCGATGGCAAGATCTTCGTTTACGAACTCGACCGCGTGATGCGCATCCGCACCGGCGAGCTGGATGGCGACGCGTTGTAGGAGCGGCGTAAGCCGCGACGGACTGGAATCGCGGCTTACGCCGCTCCTACCAAGCGAACCTAGCCGCCCAGAGCCTTGCTCATGATCGGCGGCATCGCCAGCGCGCCCTGGTGCACGTCGGCGGTGTAGTAGTTCGTCTCGAAAGTCTTCGCGGCGGCGTCGGCCTTGCGGAACGAGGTCAGGTCGCGCGACTGCTTCGACGCGATCAGGCAGCTCCACCAGCCGGTCGGATAGCAGGGCTGCGGGAAGGGCAGCACGCGGAAATCCTTGAAGCCGGCGTCGCGCATCGCATTGCGCATGTCCAGGATCAGGTGCATCAACGCCAGCGGGCTTTCGCTCTGCTGC